>JAJZKY010000614.1 GCA_021803885.1 Planctomycetota bacterium | reverse complement strand
TCGGCGATTTCCGAAAGACGCTATCCAGCAGGAAGGAGGCGGCATGTGGCTACAGCACCCCAATACTTTATTCGCACCTATGGCTGTCAAATGAACGAGCGCGACTCGGAGATTATGGCAGGCATGCTGGAACAGATGGGCTATCGCGCTGCCGCCACAGACAAGACGGCTGACTTGGTGGTGGTCAACACTTGCGCTATTCGGCATGGCGCGGAAGATCACGCGCTGGGTTATATCGGTCAATTAAAAGGCTTGAAAGACCAACGGCCCGCGATGAAGATTGCCGTCGCTGGGTGTATGTCGCAAGAGACAGACACGCGGCTCATGTGGATTTGGTACTCGGTACGCACAATCTTCATGAATTGCCACGCCTTTTGGACGAAGTAGACGCCGCCAACGAAACGGTGATTGACGTCTGGGAAACAGCCGAGGCGGTGGTGGAAAATCTTCCATCGCGCCGCGCCGACGGCGTTCGCGCCTTCGTCAACATTATTTACGGTTGCGATAAGTTTTGCACGTATTGCATTGTGCCGTTTACCCGTGGCCGCGAACGCAGCCGCCAATTGCCCGACGTTGTCCGCGAAGTGGAGGCGTTGGCGGGCGAAGGCTTTCAAGATATTACGTTTCTGGGCCAAAATGTGAATTCTTACGGACATGATTTGGATCCGGCATTAGATTTGGCCGACTTGTTAGAGGCCGCCGAGCATGTTGAAGGCGTGCGGTGGCTTCGCTATTTGACGTCCCATCCCCGCGACTTTAGTCAAAAGTTGATCGAGACGATCGCCCGCAGTCAAAAAGTCACGCGGCATGTCCATTTACCGGTCCAATCAGGCAGTTCGGCCGTCTTAAAGAAAATGAACCGGAAATACACCCGGGAACAATATTGGGACTTGGTGGAACGTGTGCGAAAATTCATCCCGGACGCCATTTTAACGACGGATATCATCGTGGGCTTTCCGGGCGAAACCGAAGCAGACTTTCAGCAAACCCTGGATTTGGTAGAACAAGTCGCCTACGATACCGCCTTTACTTTCATGTACTCGCCTCGGAACGGAACGCCCGCCGCACGGTGGGAAGGCCGAAATCCGGTTCCCGATCCTGTAAAAAAAGATCGCCTCCATCGACTGATGGCCTTGCAGTATCGCATCAGTTTGGAATTGAACCAGCGATGGATAGGGCGACAGGATTTAGTGTTAGTTGAAGGCCTCAGTAAAAAGGACCCCAACGTCTTGGCATGCCGCACTGGAGGCAACAAAGTGGTGCTCATCGCTCGGGAATCGGATCAAGACTTAATCAATCGCTTTGTTCCGGTGCGGATTACCGGCGCCAAAACATTTTTCCTAACCGGGGTTCGGGTGGGAGCACCAGTTTCACCGCCGGTGACTCGGCGAGTGGCTTTGCCCGTCCTTTAGCGGACGTCGTCATGAAACCTGGGGATGCCAGGCACCGCACTGTGCGAACAGGGGGATGGGGGCATGAGTCTTACCCTCGGCCATGTTATTTTGATTGCCGTCACCACTGCGCTGGGTGCCGGGTTGGGCCGTTTTATCAAGGCGCGGTCCTTGCGGCTTCGGTATTTAAACGAGGTGGCGCGCGCCGTGCTGTTTTTATTAGGCCTCATTGTGGCTGTGCTGATTGTCGCCCTAAGCCCGGGTAGCGGGACTGAAAAAAGCACGCTGGTGGGGTTTTATATCGGAGCGGTTTATGGATTGGTGGCGTCAGAACCCAAGCCACGCACCCCCCCCAATCAAAAAAAGCCAGGGGCGTAACCTGGCTTTGTCCTGTATCAGACGAGGAACTCTCCCGCCAAGGTGGCGGTTTGGGAGATCCCCCTCAGACGTTCCGGGCTTCGCAATGGCTCGGTTGGACCATGAGGCGTCCCTGTCTGATGCGGGATCTCCCCCGGCGTCGATTCAGGCGTTGAAGTCCTTCGCGTCGAGTAGAGCCTCTGTGCTCGCCAATACTTCGTCCGGCGGCGACTCGCTCAACCTTCTTGTGGCCTCAGGGCCTAAGCAGAAAAGCACAGACATCGTGTTCAAGCCTTTTTGTGTTGCGGCGATGTTTTTCCCCCTCCCGGTGTCCCGCCCTTCTTAGCGGCGTGGGACACTGACGTTTGTCCCAACGCGCCGGCAACAGCGCTCCACCAGCGAGCATCTTCGTACCCTATGCGCCAAAACGCCACACCGCCCAAATGATCGCGTTGGGCCAGCTTGATACGACTGACGGCGCCACGATCCGGCACAAACCAAATGATGTGCTTGACGCCAGCCTTGGTGTAGGTGACTGTGGCTTCCTGATCCTGAGAATTCCACGTGTAGTGTCCATACCGATGCGCATGCATGGCTTTTAAAGGCACGGTGACCGCTTTGGTGCTGCCGGACGCCCAATCATAACCGTAATCAGCAATGCCCAAATACAGTTTGTGCGGAGCCACACCTGCTTTGAGAGCCAGTCGAATGCATTGGGAAACCCACCGGATGGGGCTCACCGGGCCAGGAGGCGTGCCGTTGCCATGCAGGTCATACGCCATTAATACCATTGCCTGGGACACGTGATCCAGCTTGCGATAATCGTAAGCTGATTGCGAGCCGTTCAAATTGGTGAGCGGAACGACGGATATCGAAATGAACGCGGTTTGGGGCATTGTTCGGTGCAACTGGTCCATGAATAACGTCAGATCATGTCGATCCGTCGGTTTTAGCCCTTGAAAATCAATGTTCACACCGGCGTAATGATGGCTTTTCACCAACGCTACGATGTGGCTGATGGCCACATGCCGCGTTTGAGCGCTATGCAAAAATAAGTCTGTCCCTTTGGCATTGTTAAAAAGAGGCACTAACCTTAAATGCTGCTGAGCGGCAAGGGTCGCGACATTTCCTTGCGGTCGGCTGGTCACCATGCCTTTGGCGTCGACTTCATACCAAAACGGCGCAATATCCGTCACCAAACCCGGGTGCGATTTCAACAGGCCAAATGGGTTGGGGGGAGTTTTTGCAGCGCTCTGGTCATAAAAGGCCAGAACCCTCAACCCTGAGCGCGTAGGAGGCGGGCCTCCGTTGGCCGAAGGCATCGGTTTGGGCGCCGCTGATGGCGGACCTCCCCAGGTGCATCCCGTCAATACGATTCCACACCCCAAAGCCATGACAGCGACTCGGCGGACGCCAAAAGACATACCTTCCCACCTTCTTCCCACCTTCTTTTGAACCTTCACCCCACCGTGGTTGTGACTATCGCATGGTGAGGATTGTGGCCATGCCGACGTGGTGCATCGCTGGCTTGGCCACCGCGGTGTGGGTTCAAAACCAGCTGGCGATAGTATGCGACGGGGGACACGAATCAATGCGCCGGGATACACATAAATAAATGCCATCAATTGGGAAATTAGAGCGTGGGGGGATGGAGGTGAATCGATCCGCCGAATTTATTCGAGGCATGATGATGGGCGTTGCCTTAACGATGCTGGTAGGAGTGGGGGCCCTGGGAGCCTGGATGATATCCGGGCCGGTTATCACCATACCATCCGCTTCCCTCATGTCTCCAATACGGGCCGGATTCACAACGGCCACCCAAGATGTCCTGCCGCGGCTGGATCACCATGTCCGTCGCGATCTGCCCCCGGTGATTGATAAAAGCTTGGAGCCAACCCTGCAGACATTACAAATTCAATTCGACGGTATTACCGTGACCTTGCCGTCCAAGGCCCGGCAACAACTCACGGAGCGTCTTAACCACATGGTGGATCAGGCCGTTCGCCGCTATGTCGCGCGCCATTTTAGGCCCTCCCAAGTTTTCAACCGCAGCACAACGGCCGCCCTGAGATCCCACCTCGCGCATGAA
>JAJZKY010000613.1 GCA_021803885.1 Planctomycetota bacterium | reverse complement strand
AATGCGGGAACAGCAAGCTCAATCGCCAGTGGTACGCAAACCATAACAACTGTAACGGCAGGTGGCGGCGCAGGGGGTGTGAACGGAAGTAGCGCCTCTCTCTCCGCAAGTGCTGGCGGAACAGTCACCAATGGAGATGCCGACAGCACGCCTGGGGGCGAAGGCAACACTGGATCCAGTGCTGGAGATGCTGGAGGAATGGGCGGTGCGTCGTCGATGGGCGGAGGAGGCGGCGCTACAGTTTCTGGAAATGGCGACAATGGAAGCGCAGTAGGCAGCGGGGGCGCAGGTGGTGGGCGCGGAACGTATACGGGCGGAAGCGGAGCTTCAGGGATCGTCATTGCGGAATGGATTGCATGAGGAGAAATGATGCGAGTTTTTAGGTTGATAATCGGATTTATGTTGGCGGTCGGAGGATTAGTCTTGTTTGCTCCAGTAGTCCACGCGCAGACAAGTGGTACTACGCCTCCTCCCCCTCCTGTGTGCTCATCGAGCAATGCGGGCGCGCTCTACACGGACACAGGAACATCGCCTTCCACAGTCTACACATGCAGTTACTATAATCTTTCATATCAATGGGTAGTGAATCCCTCCTATGGTGGTATTGTCTACTATCCAACACTGCCTAGCACCTGCTCTGGAGGGCTTCCACTGTTTACCTCTGGCTACCCCAGCACTGAGATGTATCTATGCGAGAATGGGGTGCCAACTCCGTTTCCGGGAACTGGAACTGTCACGAACTTCAGCGCCTCAACGTGGCCTTCTTGGCTCACTCCGTCGGTTGCCAATAGCACAAGTACGCCAACTTTAAGCGTATCCGCAGCCACCATTCCGATCTCAGCAGGAGGCACCGGCGCGACTACGGCAGCGGGAGCTGTAACAAATCTGCTTCCTGGCGTCGCTTCGGATGGGGCGAATGGGATAGGGGTGACTGGGAATGTCGCGGCAGGAGGGGGATTCACGCAGACAGGGACAAGCGCGAACACGTTCACTGGCGCTACTACTCTTCCGGTTATTGACAACGGCGGACAGGTCTTCAATGTAAAAGCGTATGGAGCGAATGGGAACGGGACGACGGACGATACGGCGGCAATTCAGGCCGCGATCACGGCGGCGGTTGTCACTGGCGGTACGGTATTCTTTCCTCCAGGAACATACGACATTACATCTACTCTCGGCGTTCCATCTCAAAAAGTTCGTCTAGTGGGAGCATCTGAGCTTTCTGTTGAGATTTTGTGCAATGTTTCGAGCGGCGATTGCATCAAGTTCGCGCCCAATCTTTCCAGCTTTCGAGATGCTGATGGTGGCCTCTATCATCTGTCTGTCTGGCTTAATGGAACGAACCAGATTGGCGTGCATACTGTGGACTTCTTTCAAGGATTCCACTTAGTTGACGCGAACATCGAGCGTTCAAGTGCTACCTATGGAGTAGGTTCCATTGGATGGTTGGCGGAGAATGACGGGGCCTTCACAGAGACCCAGACCGAGCGTTCCGTGTTGAATCATGCTGGATTCGCCTATGACGATATTGGAATTAAGGCAGAGGATACAGCATCGAGCGGGTTGCACAATTCTTTGGAGCATTCGCAATGGCTCGATGTGCGTTGGAACTTAGGAACCAATCAAATCGCAATCCAGCTCGCTAACGATATGAATATGACAGATTCCTATATCAATGGAACCGTGAACCCCGTCTCCGGAGCGACCGGAGTTTCAATTTTTTCTTTGACTGGAACATCTGACACGAATCCCATTTATGGAACGATCTACATTGACGGCAGTGGGACAGGGATAACTGGAGCAACTACGGCATCGGGAACGGTCCTTGTTTATAACGGATTTATGGGCACCTATGCTTCAAATTCCTGTGTAGGAACCTGCATACTTCCCCCTCCAAATCCGTCGTCATTTGAAGCCTATAGCGGATTGTACAGTGCCAAGCAATTAGGGATCGGAGACGGATCAACGAACGGATACGTTACTTTGATCCCTTCAGGTGGAACTACTTATTTAGAGAGCAGCAGTACTGGAGCCTCGGGCAATTGCCAGCCGGTGCATATCACAGGAGCGGCCGCATCCCCATATATGATGGTTCTTGATTGCAGCGGCAACGTGGAATTTTACGGGGCAGTAAATGCGGTTACAGGCTACCAGATCAACGGCTCCTACGGAGGTGCTGGGCAGGTCTTGACAAGCACTGGAACTGGGACGACCTTTGCGGCTCCCGTCGCATCTGGCATCATGAGCGGCACTGGAACTTCCGCTACGCACACGTTCACCACGCCCTTCACAGCCACTCCGCAGTGTACAGTGGAACCAACGTCTAATGTGGGTACGTGGTACACCAGCGCGGAGAGTTCAACTGCTATAACGGTTACCTACTCTACTAGCGGCACTTCTAACTGGGATGCGATCTGTTATGGTTCGGGAGGGGTGTGGTAGTGAAAACGACACTCATCGCACTATTTTTCTTCTTTTCTGTCTTCACGTATTCGCAGACGGTGACGGTAACAGCGTCTCACCTAACCGACTCGGCAGGGAATCTTCTCAACGGGACTCTGTATTTTCAGCCGACCCTTACGAATGGCACTCCAACGTGGTACAGGATGCCAGGAGGGGGAACGGTGCAGGACGTTGCCGTGCCAGCCACGGTGACCAATGGCGCATTCTCTATTGCGCTTCCTGACACCACACAGACTTATCCCGCGAACATATGCTTCAAAATGACGTGGAGCGGCGGAACGATCTCGGGATATTCGTGTTTACAGCCTCATACGACGGTCTACAATGCTGCGGACTGGTGCCAGAACGGCGTATGCAATCTGGATAATTACCTTCCGGGAAACCAGCCGCTCCCATCTATTAGCTCTGTGGGTTCGATCAACTACACGGCAGGCAATCTTACATTTACTGGGAACGCCGTTTCTCAGAGTGGAAACACTTTCACATTTAACTCGACTCCGCAAATCTATCCTGATACTGGCGTGGCGAACTCCACTGGAAGCGCGTGGGGCGCGAGCTATCAGGTGGGCACCGCGGCGAATGACCTGTTGCAGCTTAATTCTTCGGCGCAAATTCCAGCGGTGAGTGGGGCGTTGCTTACGGCGCTACCCACCAACACGAGCCTCTACCCTACATTGAACCAGAACACGACCGGAACGGCGGCAAACGTGACTGGAACGGTTGCCATTGCGAATGGAGGCACGGGCGCTACTTCTGCTGCCGCGGCGTTGTCTAACTTTCTTCCTGGAGCTGCCTCGGATGGCGCGAACGGCCTGACAATGACAGGCGCAATTTCGCCTTCAACCGTGCAGCCTTCCGGCGTGCCTGTGATCGACGTTCGTAATCCTGCATTCGGGACGGCGAATTGCAATGGAACAACCAGCGATAGCATCGACGCGGAGATCCAGGCGGCTGCTAATGCGCTGCCGCACGATGGAGGCATAATCCGCATCGTTTCACCGATGCCATCATGGTGCTATTGGGCCGATCCAGGAGGATTTGTCTGGCCGACCTATACGGTCGGATCGACTACCTACGGAATTCCTATAATTTGGGAAGTTGACGGCACACTTTACACCGGGGGAACATGGCCCGTGGCTCCTGTTGCGCCTCCTTTCCAGCCTTTCGATTCGGACGTTATTGCTACCACTCAGATTTACGGGGGTGCCTCTTCAAATCGTCGTGGTTCGTTCGGTTCCAATCTTCGTCCTGGCGCTATCTTGGTCTCTCCACCATCAGGCGGTAAAGCCACCCTGGGCACCAATGTCAATCCTGGCACGATCGCGTTGACGAACGGATCAAATGTGGTGACTGGAACGGGAACCAACTTCACGAGCG
>JAJZKY010000612.1 GCA_021803885.1 Planctomycetota bacterium | reverse complement strand
CGCACGGCTGGTTTACATCGAGCAGGAGTCGCAGTTTGAGCCGGGCGTGACGGTGAGGGGCGTGGTGGAGGCGGCGCTGGAGCGCGCGAAGGCACCTCACGATGAGTGGGAGACGCGGCTGCGCGCGACGCTGGGCAAGGCTGGGTTTACGGATTTTGGAGCGGAGGCGGCATCGCTCTCCGGCGGATGGAAGAAACGACTGGCGATTGCGAAGGGGCTGGTGCAGGCGCCGGATCTATTGCTGTTGGATGAGCCGACAAATCATCTGGACCTGGCGGGGATTGCGTGGCTGGAGGATTTGATCCGGCAGGCGCAGTTTGCGACGGTGGCGATCAGCCACGACCGGTATTTCCTGGAGAATTTTGCGCGTGAGATTGCGGAGCTGAGCCGGGCATATCCGTCGGGGTTGCTGCGGGCCAAGGGAACATATTCGGATTTTCTGGATGCGAAGCAGGCATTTCTGGCGAGCGAGGCAAAACGGCAGGAATCGCTGGAGAATCGTGTGCGCGTGGAGCAGGAGTGGCTGAGGCGCGGTCCCAAGGCTCGTGCGACGAAGGCCAAGGCGCGGATCGACAAGGCTTACGAACTGATGGACGAGCTGGCGGATGTGAGCAGCCGGATGAAGACCGCGACGGCGGGAATCGATTTTACGGCGACCGACCGGCAGACGAAGCGATTGGTGGAGATGGAAGACGTCCAGTACTCGGTGGATGGGCGGAAGCTGTTTTCAGGACTGAACTTTCCTGTTGTGGCCGGGGCGCGCGTGGGCATTGTGGGACCGAATGGCAGCGGCAAAACGACGCTGCTGCGGCTGATCGCAGGCGAACTGGAGCCGGAGGCTGGGACGATCCAGCGGGCGAATGCTCTGAAGGTGACGTACTTTGAACAGACCCGACAACTGGACGGAAACCAGACGCTGCGGCGGGCGCTGGCTCCGGACAGTGATTCGGTAGTGGTGAATGGCAGCGTCGTGCACGTGGCATCGTGGGCGGCGAGATTCCTGTTTACCGGGGAGCAACTGAACCAGCCGGTGGAAAGACTCAGCGGCGGTGAACGGGCGCGGGTGCTGATGGCGCGGATGATGCTGCAGCCGGCGGATTTGCTGATTCTGGACGAGCCGACGAACGATCTGGATATTCCGACGCTGGAGATTCTGGAGGAGAGCCTGACGGATTATCCAGGGGCAGTACTGCTGGTGACACACGACCGGTACTTGCTGGATCGGGTATCAAGCGTGGTGATTGGGTTGGATGGGCAAGGCGGAGCGGCCAGTTTTGCCGATTATGCGCAATGGGAAGCGTGGATGGCTGAGCAGGAGGCCGCGCGCAAGGCGGAAACCGCGGCCAAGATGGAGACGACACGGAGCCAGGCTTCGTCGCCGGCAGCCCCGATAAAGAAGAAGCTGGGGTACCTGGAAGCGCGGGAGTGGGCGACGATTGAGGAGCGCATTGCCGAGGCGGAGTCGGTGCTCAAGAAGCGGCGGCAGACGTTGGAGGATCCGGCCGTGGTGGTTGATTCGGTACGCCTGCAGGCAGCGCTGGCAGAAATGGAAGAGGCACAGCAGGCCGTAGACGCGCTTTACTCACGATGGGCGGAGTTGGAAGCAAAACAGGGGTAAGGTGCTGATTCCAGGGTGTCTTGTCGGGCCGCAGCTGAGTTTCGGAGTCGGAGTGCTCGCCTTCGGGCAGTTCGGAACGTGTGGCAGAAGTCCTTCGGAATCAAGATCGTGTGAATTTTATTGCCAAACTCCGAATTTTGTTTCATATTTTGACCTGTACTAGGTTACTATGGTTGAAACTTAAGTCACGGATCCCCCCATAGCTTGCTCATCTTCCCCCCAACAACTGAATAAGGTGGCCATGGAGAATCATCTCTATCGACAGATCCTCGGCATTCGATTTTTCACCGGAACTGCAGCACAAAGTGTGAAACAGATGAAGACCAAGGGCGGGCTGCTGGTAGTGCCTGCAGCGCCTGCACTGAAGGATTTGCCAACCCACAGTGGTTACCGCGAGGCGCTGCTGGATGCCGATCTTGCCATTACGGACAGCGCGTTGATGGTGATGCTGTGGAACCTGCTGCATCGCGACCGGATTCGCAGAACGTCCGGTCTGGAGTATCTGCGTCGACTGCTGAACGATTGGGAAGTGCGGCTTCCGGGCAATACGGTCTGGATAATGGCGAGCGCTCAAAGTGCCAGGCGCAACCTGCGGTGGCTGCGTTCCCAGGGGATTCTGGTGCCTGAGTCCCATGTCTATCTGGCGCCGATCTACCAGGGCGAAATCGAAGATCCGAAACTCCTGGAATTGTTGCGGGAGCGGCAGCCAAAGCACATCATCGTGACGGTGGGCGGCGGCACGCAGGAGAGGCTGGGCAGGTATATCAAGCATACGGTCGGCTACCGGCCGGCGATCCACTGTATCGGCGCGGCGATTGCCTTTCTCAGCGGGGACCAGGTGAAGATTCCGGTTTGGGCGGACCGAATGGGGTTGGGATGGTTGCTGCGGTGCCTGTCGAGCCCACAAAGGTATGTTCCGCGGTATTGGGAGGCGCGCAAACTGGTCGGCCTGATACTGCGTTATCGCGAGCGCATGCCGGAGGTTGCAGCAGATACAGCCAGAGCGGCGTAATTCACCTGCCGCCTTGAGAGTTACGCCGTGAGATGCTGTGACAAGCATGCATTTTGAGGAATTTGTCACGCTGGCACCGTATACGACCCTCCACATTGGCGGACCGGCGCGTTGGTTTGCCGAAGCCAGGACCGATGAGGAGGTGGCCGCAGCGGTCCGTTTCGCGCGGGCACGCGCACTTCCCTTTTTTGTGCTGGGCGGGGGGAGCAATCTGCTGGTGCGGGATGCAGGATTCGCGGGCCTGGTGATTCATATGGGACTGCGAGGTATCCGGCAGGACGAGGGCCGTTTTGCGGTCGCGGCCGGCGAGGCCTGGGATAGCTTTGTGAGCCATGCGGTTGAGCGCGGATATGCCGGGATCGAGTGCCTGGCGGGAATTCCGGGGACCGTTGGCGCGACGCCAGTGCAGAATGTGGGCGCCTACGGTCAGGAAGTGGCGGAGACGATCGTCCGAGTTCGCGCATTTGATACCAAGACTGACAAAATTGTGGACCTCGCGGCAGCAGAGTGCGGGTTTGCCTACCGGCGTAGCCTTTTTAACTCGGTGGAACGAGGACGGTACATCGTTACGGCTGTGACGTATGCGTTGCGGGCGGCGGGCGAGCCGAGGTTGAGCTACGCGGATTTGCAGCGACGCTTCCCCGCCGGAACGAGGCCGACGCTGGAGGAAGTGAGTGAGACGGTAAGAGAGATTCGGCAAGGCAAGGGCATGCTGATAGTGGAAGGCGAACCAGATTGCCGCAGCGCGGGGAGCTTCTTCAAGAATCCCGTGGTTGAGCAGGCGCACTATGCGCGGATCGCAGGCGATGCGGCGGCGGCGGTGCCGTCGTATCCAGCAGGCGAAGGCCGAGTGAAATTGCCGGCAGCGTGGCTGGTAGAGCATGCGGGATTTCCCAAGGGTTACACGATGGGCCGGGCGGGAATCTCCAGCCGGCACACGCTGGCGCTGATCAATCGCGGCGAAGCGACGGCAGACGACGTACTGGCGCTTGCGGAGCGGATCAAGGCGGCGGTGCGGGAGAAGTTCGGGGTGGAGCTGGAGATGGAGCCGGTGGTGCTGGGGTAAGACAGCGATTGCACGGACAGTGCCGTGGTGGATCACCGACGGGATTTACATCAGATGGACCGCGTCGACGTCGATGGTGAGGTTGCGCGGCGGAATGCCGAGTTCCTCTGCGTGATAGCGGGCGAGGCGTAGCACACGCTGGAGC
>JAJZKY010000611.1 GCA_021803885.1 Planctomycetota bacterium | reverse complement strand
GGTCGCAATGCCTGCTGCAACCGCGAATTCGACGGCCGATCCCGCCGCGGGAGAAAGTCTTTATGGTGAGTCGTTTTGCGCCTCCTGCCATACGATGCAGAATGCCGCCGGCAATGTCGTTGGCGGGAATCTTGGGCCAGAGCTGACGAGTATCGGCAGTAAAGTGAATACCCGATGGCTGGAGTCGTGGCTGCGAGACCCGCGTCACTACGACCCCAGCACACAAATGCCGCAGTACCGATGGACCGATCAACAGCTACAACTGCTGACCGGCTACTTACAGAGCAAGACAAACTCGGACTTTCTAGCGAACGTACATCTGGAAGCGGCGACCCCCGCGCAGATCGCGCACGGAAAAGCTCTTGTGTCGGAGTATGGATGCGCATCCTGCCATGAGATTCCCGGCATTCGCAAGCCGGATAATTTTGCGCCGGATCTAAGCCGCATCGGAAGCAAGCCCCTGCCCCAGTTGGTGTTTCTTGCCGGAATGCCGCACTCGCTACCGGACTATCTCTCGGAGAAAATCCGCCGGCCTCGCGCCTTTGGATCGAACCTCCGCATGCCTGTGTACACATTTACGCCCGCACAGGTAGAGGCGCTGACTACGGCGCTGTTGTCGCTGACAGATCGAAGCTTCACGCTGCCGCCACGGCTGCAAGTGCCGTCTCCACGTATTTCGAACTATCAGCCGGCGGGGCACGCAGGGCAACTCATGGCCAATTTGAATTGTTTGTCCTGTCATCGCATCAATGGCCGCGGCGGAGATATGGCGCCGGACCTGACATGGGAAGGCAGCGCGGTGCAGCGCCAATGGCTCGATGCGTTCTTGAAGAATCCGAACACATTGCGCCCCTCGCTGATCCGCAGAATGCCGAAGTTCAATCTTTCTGACAGCGACCGCGCGGAATTGACCGATTACATGCTGACCGTGTATCAGACACCCGCCTTCGAGCGCGATTCCATGCCACTGAGCGGATACGCGCCAGCGGAGGTGGAACAGGGACGGCAACTCTTCTACTCGAAGTACGGATGCCAGGCCTGCCACATTGTGAATGCGCAACAGGACAAAGGTTATATCGGGCCTGTTCTTACCCGGGTAGGTTCGAGGCTCACCGCGGCATGGATTTATCACTGGCTGAAAAATCCGCAGGCATTGCGACCCGGCACGACAGAGCCCAATCAGAACATTAGCGATGAGGACGCGCGCGCGCTGACAGCCTTTCTGATGGCACAGAACACTTCCTTGAAACAGGAGGCGAAGAAATGAAACGGATTCTGTGGATTCCCGGAATGGTAGCCCTGTTGGGAGTCGGTTGCGCGCATCGCGCGGCACCAACCCTCGCGCTCCATGCAACGGCTGCCGGCTCTGCGCTGGTGGAATCGAGCGGCGGCAAGCAGTTGGGGATGCCCGGCACAATGCTGCCTCAGCCGCTGGTCGTACAGGTGAATGATGCGAGTGGCAATGCTGTGACGGGGGCGCTGGTAGAGTTCAGCGGACCCGAGGGAGTGAGATTCGATCCGGCGGCGGGCCTTTCGGATTCAAACGGACAGGTCAGCACCAATGTGACCATGGGCGGAATTGGGGGGCGGTATGAACTGACCGCCGCTTCGTCAGACAAATCCGGGAAGCAGTTTTTCCTTAAGGTAACCGAACTTTCGGCCCCCTATCAGCAGCAGGTCGGTTACGAAGTCAACGAGAAATATTGCGCGCGCTGCCACAATTCGGAGTCGTCGGCGGAGCGGGTTTCCAATTACGACAATCTTGCCGTCAAGCCGCACTCGTTCGCGGACGGCAACGCTCTCAACAAGTTCAGCGATTCGGATTTGAACGCCATCATTACGCATGGCGGTCCGGCCCTCAACCGCTCTGCGCTGATGCCGCCGTACGGCTGGACTCTCTCCAAGGCGAAAACGCAGGCTGTCATCGCCTATATCCGCCTGGTGTCCGATCCGCCTTACCAACCTGCAGGTGTGACTTATGCCAAGTAATGATGCCACATCGGTTGCTTGCATGTGTTTGCGGCAAATAGGACAACGCCTCAGGAGGTGCCGCCGTGAAAGAGGTACCGCTGAAGGTCTGCACGAAAGTAGCGTGCTGACTTGCTGCAATTGTTTGGGTGCGATTTACTCCGTCGCCTCGCATAGCAAAACGACAACCAGATGTATCACTTTGTTCGAAGGAGCGCCATGAAACGAAATATTTATCTTCCTGTACTAGCTTTGCTTATTATGTGCGGCGGACTCGCTCCCCGGGCGACCGCACTCCCGAGTTATGCGCGGCAAACGGGTTTGCCCTGCAGCGGTTGCCATTACACGCCACCCGAATTGAATGCAGCCGGCCGGTTGTTCAAGCTGATGGGCTACATTGATCGATCAGCCAACACGAGCATCGTTGCGGAGGCCAACGGCCGTCGCGCGGGACTGGACATGCTGGCAGCGCTTCCTCTTGGGGCCTGGTTTGAAACTTCATTCACCAGCACGAAGGCGCCGCAGCCCGGCACTCAGAATGGAAACTTCGAATTTCCGCAGGACATATCACTGTTCCTCGCCGGTGCGTGGACGGCCCACGTTGGCAGCTTTCTGCAAGTGACGTATAGCGCGCAAGACGACCACTTCGGAATGGACAACACCGATATCCGGTACGCCAACAAAAGATCGCTGGCAGGCAAAGAATGGGACTACGGGCTAACCCTGAACAACAATCCGACATTGGAAGATCTCTGGAATAGCACACCGGCATGGGGCTACCCTTTCATCCTTAGCGACTCGGCTCCCACGCCGACAGCCGCACCCGTCATTGACGGAATGCTTGCGCAGGATGTGGCGGGAATCGGCGGGTATACCATGTGGGACCAGCACCTGTATGGAGCGGCAACCATCTATCGGTCCGACCACATCGGCAGCCCTCAGCCGACGAATGGGCAGGGCGCATCCTTCAACATTCGCGGGGTCGCACCCTACTGGAGAGCAGCGTGGCAGCAGGACGGACGAACAGATAACCTGGAAGTCGGCGCATACGGTATTCATATGAGCTCGACACCCGGAAATATTACCGGCTTGCAAGACAGCTATACGGATTTTGGACCGGACTTCCAGTACGATCGAACCCTCGGCAAAGATGTCCTTTCGCTGCGAGGAACCTACGTTCGAGAGAATTCATCCTTGCCGGCAAGCGTGCAACTTGGCGCCGCAAACCAAGTCGCGCATCATCTGAACTCAGCGAACGCCAATGCCGAGTACCACTTTGGAAATCGGCTATCGGGGGACTTTGGATGGTTTCTCACATCCGGCACAGCCGACTCCCTTTTGTATCCACCAGGCGCGGTCTCGGGAAGCGCAAACGGCAGTCCTAAAAGCGAAGGATTCATCGCCAACGTTTCTTACTGGCCGGTACAAAACATCGATCTGGCCTTTCAGTACACGGGCTACTCCCGATTCAACGGTGGCGGCACGAACTACGATAATGCGGGTCGCAACGCGAGCGACAACAACACAATCTACCTACTGACACGATTTGTTTTCTGATGCAGTATAAGAGGCCATCCTACTTGCGCAATGGAAGTAGGATGGCCTGCTCTTTTCGACCGCCCCTGGTTCAGTTGAGCGCCCCGGCCCTACCCCTTCGTTCCATCCTTTTCTTCCAGAGCGGATTTCCTCAAGAGCGCCCTGCCTCTCCCCGGCACAGCATCATTCAAAAAAGCCGACTGCGGAAGAGCCTGCCGGCCACGATCATGCTGACGACGCCAATGACGGCAAGCGGCCAATACTGCGGCCAGAAGAGCGAAGCTCCCGCGCCTTCCAGGAAGCTGCCGCGCAGAACAATCAGAAAATATCGGAGCGGA
>JAJZKY010000610.1 GCA_021803885.1 Planctomycetota bacterium | reverse complement strand
AGTACGCCCCCTGATCATGTTCTGAGTGAAACCTTTGAGGTAACCCGCGGAGGTGGTCACTCAATTGAAGGCCGCGCCGTTGCCGCCCGCTTCGATGACGTAACCCGGCAGCTGATTGTCTGGGATAACACCCAGGCGCCGCACTATGTGCGGCAAATGCTGGCCACGATTTATGAAGTTGGCGAGGACGAGATACGCCTCATTGCGCCTGCAGACATTGGCGGCGGTTTCGGACCAAAGGCACAGTTCTATGGGGAAGAGGTTCTCATACCCTGGATCGCCATGGAGGTGAAGCACCCGGTCAAGTGGATTGAAGACCGATGGGAGAACTTTGTCAGCGCAACCATGGAGAGGTCTCAGACGCACCGTGTCGAGGTAGGTTTTGATGAGGAAGGGCATTTGCTGGTCCTCAAGGACGTGTTCGAACATGATCAGGGGGCGTACTGTGTTGGATTACAGGTGCCTACCATCACCATGTCCACGCTTCCGGGGCCTTATGTGATTCCCAATATACATAGCGAGTTGATCGCATGCTACACCAACGTCGTTCCCACAAGTTCATTGCGAGGAGCTGGACGGCCCCAGGCTGTGGTGGCCATGGAGCGGATGATGGACCGGATTGCCGAGCACCTGGGCATCGAGCCGTCAGAAGTCAGAAGGCGAAATCTCATTCAGCCAGACCAGTTCCCATATGCGGTGGGACTGACTTTCCGTGATGGAAGTCCTCTGACCTACGACAGCGGCAACTATCCGGAGCTTCTAGATGGAGTACTGAGGCGAATAGACCTGAAGGCATTCCGAGAAGAACAGGAGACGGCGCGAAAGAGCGGCAAGTTCCTTGGCCTTGGTTTGGCCATGTTCGTCGAGGGAACAGGGATTGGGCCATATGAAGGTGCACGGGTTCGCTTGACCAACAGGGGTCGGGTGCTCGTGTCGCTGGCCGCGTCACCGCAAGGCCAGGGTTATGAAACCGTCTACGCGCAGGTTGCTGCTGATGCACTTGGTTGTGATATTGGTCTGGTCGAAGTGCGGCACGGTGATACCTCCTTCATTCCTTATGGCCAGGGGACCTTCGCATCCCGGATTACTGCGACAGTTGGTCCGGCGGTGTGGGAGGCCAGTGGAGAGTTGCGGGCAGACATCATTGCGGTTGCAGCAAGCCTGTTGAAGACGGATGTTGGAGGACTCGATCTGCGTGGAGATGCGGTCGAGGTGGCCGGCAGTCCCGAGACACGGGTGACCCTGGCCGAGATAGCGAGCATTGCCAATGTGGGAAGACACGGGATGTCGGTACCAAAGGATTTGCCGGTAGCCATTGAGAGGACGTCATATTTTAAGCCAACCCAGGCGGTTTACTCCAGCGGAATCAGTGCCATCATCGTAAGTGTTGACGTCGAAACAGGCAAAATAGAGATAATCCGCAGCATCCTGGGTCACGATTGCGGGAACGTGCTCAACCCTCTCTTGGTTGAAGGCCAGATCCTTGGTGGTCACGCGCATGGTATCGGAAATGCCATTTATGAGGAGGCCAAGTATTCTCGCGAGGGTCAACCGCAGGCAGTCAGCTATCTCGATTACGCTTTGCCGACGGCAATCGAGGTTCCCACTCCAGAGCTGTTCCATGTCATATCGCCCAGCCCCTTAAATCCATTAGGGGTAAAGGGTTCTGGTGAAGGGGGCACTATACCGCTTCCCGCGTCAGTGGCCAACGCGGTCGAGGACGCCTTGCGTCCATTTGGAGCAAGGATCTGTGAGCTTCCACTGACGCCACAACGAGTCTTGGCGGCGATCTATGGGTTGCCAAAGCTTGAATCGTAGGGAACTGCATTCTGGCAGGTCTCGGCACGGTGGCCTTGCCTCGGATTTGTGGAATTGTGGCAGTTCACCAGAGCGAGATTGGATTGCAGCAAAAGTGGCCCAATTAGGAGTATGAGGTGTTTTTGTGAACCAGGAGTTGCGCGACTACATTGACGAGTTGTATGCGGAGGGAAGAGCTTTTGACGGCGCAGAACCGGATTGGTCGCTGCGTCGAAGAAACATCGATCCTTCTGTCGGTGAGTTTCTATGGATATTTCTTAGGGCTCTAAGGTCCAAGAGTGTTGTCGAAATTGGTACTTCCAACGGGTATTCAACGATCTGGATTGCGGATGCAGTACGCCAAAACGGGGGCAGGGTCACTAGCGTTGACTATGACCAGGGGTGGTTGGACCAGGGCAAAGCCAACCTGATAAAGGCCGGATTGATCGAGTCGGTCGATCTGAAATGCGTCGATGGGGGTGCGCTGCTCCAGGGCCTCCCGGACGAATCGGTTGATTTCCTCTTTCTTGATGCAGAGCGATCCGACTATGCGGGGTGGTGGCCGCATCCGAAGCGGGTGTTGCGTTCCGGTGGAGTCATAGCAGTGGACAACAGTCTCTCCCACCCACTTGAAATAGCCAATCTCTACGATCAGATCAGAGCGGACGGTTGTTTTTCGTCCACCGTTGTCGCGGTTGGCAAAGGGGAACTCGTAGCGGTGAAGGAATAGGCGGGTTCCTTTGCGGCACCTTAGCTCAATGGTGGTCAAATGCCGAACTTGCCGGTCCGTGTGGCCATTCTATCGCAATTAGGCCTGCATATGGCGGGCCAGGATCAGCCAAGAGTTTGGCTGATCAGTCCCTGAGGAGACTTTTGTGCAGGGTGCGGCAAGGGAAATGGAGGGATTCTGTGACCACCTCTCAAATGCGGTGTCAATGCTCAATTTATTTGGGGCATTGACACTTCTGCTTGAACCGTAACTATGGCAAGCTTTGAAGTAGCGACCCACGAGTTGGTGCTGTAAAAGCCTGTTGTTCCAGGTCGGCTTATGATATGGGTGAATTCATCGGCTTTGCACAGGTGACTCACTGTTGCGCCGGCCAAGTATTTCAGTGAGTCTGTTAGAAGAAGTTGCGATTTCGAGGTTGGAGTTGAAATGGGCGAATTTGTGATGGGATATGCCATTCAAATTGCAGGCGGGAGTCGAAGCACCGAAGGAACCTTGCAAAGTCTTTCAATGGGTCGGAGGAGCTTGCGTGACGATCTTACGCGACACGGCTTCGCCAAAAGGTGAAAAAGCCAATTCCATCGTTCAACACCAAGGCGGATCACCTTACAAGTGCGCGTTAGTGCAGTTCAGAGTGCTAAAACGAGAGGAATCAGCGAAGTGGTATTGATGAATCTCGATAGCCGCGGTATTTGGTAGTTTTGCCCGGAGAGTCAGTTCACCTGTGGTGACTCGCGCACCGATCGCTTTAGTTCGGCAAATCCGGGGAAACGGGCAAGCCGTTCGGTTGCATCCCACAGCGCCAGCGCCTCCTCACCTCTTGGAATGCGGCTGATCACCGGACCAAAAAATGATGGACCATCTGGAGGGGCGAAGGTGATGACGGGAGTTCCGATGTCGCGTCCTGCCCTGGTGAGGGCAAGGTCCGTCTCATTTTTGATCACCTGGTCTCTGCTCGAATCATCAAGAGCTTCTGCGAAGTGTCTGTCAAATCCGGCGGCATCGAGTAGGTTTGAGACCTCTTCGGGATCGTGGAGAGCGTTTCTGCGCTTTTCGACGTGAATTGCGGTTCCAAGGGCGGTGTAGAGTCTGGCCACCCCTTCGTTTCCCAAGGAGTCCCTTACCGCGGCCGCAACCCGCAGCAGGTTGAGTCCAAGGAGATGCGTTCGGGCATGGTCAGACATTTCGTCGCCGTCATATCCCCGCTGGCTGTTGACCATTCGCAGTGAGATGAATTTCCAGTCGACCTCAAGGTTGCGTTGCGATGTCACTTCGGTTACCCAACGCGAGGTGATCCAGGCCCATGGACAGATTGGGTCC
>JAJZKY010000017.1 GCA_021803885.1 Planctomycetota bacterium | reverse complement strand
TGCCGGGTGTGGATCGGCCGGCCAGTTTGACCATTCGCACAATGGAGCTGTCGCGTTTGTGGCGGACCGCTTCCACGGGCGATTCATCCATACCGATAACCTGTTTAGCATTTTCAATTCGCAGCTTGGCGCGGCCTTGGTGCGCAGCGCCGATATGGCGCCGGATGACTTCTTCCTGCCCCACGAGGATCAATTCATCCTCGCTGTCGAGAAGTTCCAGCGATTCCATAGCGCCCTGAAGAATTTTCTCGGGTGCCTGATCTCCGCCCATGGCGTCAATCGCGATCCGCATCGCCATTTTGCCCTATCCAAGAGATTAGCGCATACCCGGTGGCGGGTTATTCCGTTGTTTCACGGACCACCACCGACAGACTGCGGTTTACGTGACCGCAATTGCTGCACATACGGTGCGGCAACCGGCTTCGGCCGCAGTTCGGACAGCGCGTTACCTGTACGCCGCGCAGGGCATGATGGGCCCGGCGCATCGCCTTTTTTGATTTGCTGGTTTTGGCAATCGGTAACATCCGTTGCTCCTGTTACTCTTGCGTCGCTTTTGAAAAACTCACCACCCGCACCAGGGAGGCGGGCAACCCGCACCTGGGACGGTGATCATACGCGTGCGGTCAGCTCCGCGGGCTATTGAGAACCTAACCGTCTCTCGTTAGCCAAGCGGGTCCGCGCAACCGCGGTCCAACACACAAATCCCGCTGACTCTTCGAGACTCGGCGGGCCGCTTACGTTAAAGAATCGGCTCGGGCATGTCAAGGAGCGGAAAAATTCTCCGGTTTTGGAGTGCGACTCGCCCACGCCGGTTGCTCCCGCTACAATTGGCCAAAGTCGGGCCAGGAAGTTGTATGAAGTGGTATTCTCTACTGTGGAGGCATCATGGAAAATACACAAGAGGCAAGCTCCCCTCCGATTCTCGCCGAGGTCGCCGCGGCGCCGAAGCTGCATCGTTTTCTGGAGGCGGTGTCCAAGGTGGAGGGCAGCGATCTTCACCTCAAGGCCGATGCGGTTCCGCGCATTCGCAAGGGAGGCAAGTTGATGCAGACCAACAGTCCCCCGCTGAAAAACGTGGAAATAGAAGCCATGGTCCGGGAAATACTCACACCCGAGCAGTGGGCGAGTTACCAGGAGCGCGGATCGCTGGACATTGCCCACGCTCTGACTCTCAGTGAGCGTTTTCGCGTCAACATTTTCCGTCAGCGGGGAGCTACCAGCCTTGTCGCCCGGCGCATCAATCCGACCATCCCGACGTATTCGCAAATCAATCTCCCGCCGGTGCTTGAGCGAATCGCCGAGAACCACCAGGGAATGATCATCCTTGCCGGTATCACCGGCAGCGGCAAAAGCACCACCATCGCCGCCATGCTCGAACAGATCAATCAGCGCCGCTCCTGCCATATTGTGACCATTGAAGATCCCATCGAATATCTTTACGTCGACAAGAAGGCGTACATCAATCAGCGCGAAATCGGTCTGGATGTCGATACGTTTGAATCCGCCCTCCGCTACCTCATGCGCGAGGACCCGGATGTCATTCTCATCGGCGAGATGCGCGACCGCCACACGTTTCAGGCGGCGGTGCAGGCCGCCGAGACCGGTCACCTGGTGTGCACCACCATTCACGCCAGCAGCGCGGCCGGCGCCATCACCCGCATTCTGGAACTGTTTCCGCCCGATATGCACACCAATATTCGTCAGGCGCTGGCCGCCAACATGAAGGCCATCGTCTTTCAGAAGCTGGTTCCCGCCATCAAGCCGGGGGTGGATCGCGTGCCGGTCGTGGAAGTGATGCTCGCCTCGCCCTCGGTGCGCAAGTACATCCTGGAAGAGCGGGAGAATGAGTTGACCCAGGTGATCCGCAGTGAACGCGGCACCGGTATGATCGACTTCAACGACATGCTGGTGGACCTGGTGCAGCAGGAAATGATTGCATCCAAGGAAGCCTATGCCGCTTCGCCCAATGCCGACGAACTGCGCATGCGGATGAAGGGAATCAAAACCAGCGGTGGGTGACCGCTTAAGGAATATGGAGAACATGTCGATACGAGCGGTCCCGGCGCCGGGTTATCCCCGTGTCGTCGCGGCCTGATCCCCGGCGGTGAGGCTACCCCGTGGCGTGCGTTGTGTGAACCTTTCCGGCGCGCTGGCAATCGGGCGAGTCTCATGGTAACTTCCGCCAAGGGTGATGATTCGTTCGCCACCTGGGACGGTGTGCGGCAACGGTACAGAAATCAGGTATGATTGCATTCGTTTATATAAACGTATTTTACTTCGCGGTCGCTCTGTTCCTGGCGGTGTTCTGGGCCCGACTGGTCGTCTGGATAAGCCAGGACCTGGAGAATCTTCCCGAGCAGCCATCGCTGGTTTGGAGATCATTCCTGCTGGCCTCTCTGGGCGTGATGCTTATTTTCTGGTTTATTCCGAACTTTTGGGTGGCTTTGCTCCTGAACCTGTTGCTCGTGGTTGCGCCAACCGGCTGGTACTGGCGAATCCGGGTGCGGCAACTGGGCTCCGCCGGAGATATATTCGGCGTGCTCTCGGGGCGCATGGAAAATTTGGCGCAAGGGAGGCAAGCCCGCCGGTCCACCGGCCAACTGGCGTTGAGTTACCGCGTGGCCGGCCGACCTGGGCCGCTGCCACCTCCGGGGGACCCCGCCTGGAACAGCATGATGCAGATGGACCGGTTGATTGTTCAGGCGATGGAAAACCGGGCGCAACGCATCGATTTAATTCCCGGCCCGCAGACGTACGATCTTCTTTTTACCATCGATGGAGTGGCTTATCCACAAACCGGCCTGCCGCGCGCGACCGCCGAAACGGTGATCCAGACGGTCAAATCGCTGGTCGGATTTTCACTGGAAGAGCGCCGTCGGCCGCAAAAAGGCGCTTTCGCCGTTACCGATTCCACCCAGGCCAGCACTGCTTGGACCGTGCACAGCAGTGGCACCACGGCGGGCGAACGTCTGGCCCTCTTGGCCAACGAGAAGCAAAACTGGCGGGTGCCGCTGGATCAGTTGGGATTTTCCAGCAAGCAACTCACCGCGTTGAACGAGATTCTCAAAACGCCGAATGGTTTGTTAATTGTCGCTTCGCCACCTCACATGGGCCGTACCACCACGCTTTATTCCTTCATCGCCGCGCACGACGCCTTCACTACCAGTATTCAAACTCTGGAAGCGAATCCACGAGTCGATTTCGAATCGGTCACCGTCAACCACTTTGATCCGCAGGCAAACGAGGCCGGCCATGCGCGCACGCTCCAAAGCATCTTGCTCAAGGATCCACAAGTGTTGATGGTCGCCCAATGCCCCGATCCGGCCACCGCGAACCTTATCACCCGCTATGCTGCGGAAGAACACCGCATTTACCTGGGGGTGCGCGGGTTGGACACGCTTTCCACACTGGCCATGTGGCGAAAAATTGTGCCCGCCAGTCGCGCCTCCGCCCAGGCAATCCGGGCTATTATTGCACAGCGACTGGTGCGTCTGCTCTGTCCGACCTGTAAGGTCGCCTACCGGCCCGACACGGCAATGATCGCCAAGCTCAATTTGCCGGTAGGCCGTGATCTGCAGGCATTCCGCGCCAATCCTGGCGAACCGGTTTCTGGACGCGACGCCCGCGGCGGATCCGCCAAATGCCCGGACTGCAACGGCTTGGGTTACCGCGGTCAGACGGGCATATTCGAAGTCTTGCTCGTCGATGACGAAATTCGCCAGGCGATCGCTGACGGCAAGCCGATTGAAACCATCCGCACCTTGGCTCGCAAAAATGGAATGCAGATTTTGGTGGAGCATGGCATTCATAAATTCGCCATGGGCGTCACCTCTCTCCAGGAAGTATTGCGTGTCTGCGGTGGCGATAAGAAGCCCGCTCCCAAGGATCCGCCGGAAAATACCGGCGACATACGTTAATAAATAAATGGTCCAATTATGATTTTGCAATTGATTGTGTTGACGCTGATCATCCTGATCGCCCTTTTTTTGGCTAACGAGGGTGCTCTCTCCGCCATCCTGCTGCTTTTTGCCGCGGTGTTCGCCTCCACTCTGACGATGGGAATCTATGAGATCGCGGCGCAGCCGCTGCTCGGATGGCAACCGGATTACGCCCGTGGATTGGCCTTTTTGCTGATTTTTTTTCTAAGCTTCTCCGCCATCCGTTTTCTCTTTGACTACCTCATCCGCGGAGACATCAACCTGCCCCTGTTGCCCGGTCGCATCATCGGCGGCGCCGTCGGATTTTTTGCCGCCCTCGTGATTGTCGGAACCACCCTGATCGGCATCGATATGCTCCCACTGCCGACGACCATTCTCGGCTATAACCGCTATCCGACATCGTCTGGTATGGCCGGCAAGCCCGCCGGTATGTGGCTGGCGCCGGATTCTTTTACCTCATGGATTTGGAGTCATCTCAGCGGTGGCGCCTGGGGCGGGTCCGTTCCCTTCGCACAAATTCATCCGAATATCCTGCGTGAACTTTATGGTTATCGACATACAGTTCAATACGCCGGGCGTAAA
Source organism: Planctomycetota bacterium (assembly GCA_021803885.1). Next base: position 12,275 of record JAJZKY010000017.1, on the reverse strand, counting down.
GCGCTTTCGCCGAATCTTCTGACCGTTCTGGCTGCCAGTCGTGTCCCGCTCAAAACTATCTCGGCCTTGGGAATACCAAATCCCGGCGCGTATCACTATATTCTTGTGGTTCGCAGCAAGGTGCGCCGGGGTTCCAAACCGCCCGATATCAGCGACGATGAGGGCTATTTCCGCTTAACTCCCACCGAAGTTCGCCTCGTGACAACACACCAAAGGCAGTATTACCCCATCGGTTACCTGAAATTCGGCAAGCGATTCCGCGCTTTGCAGCTCCATTCACCGATTGTGGATGATTACCGCTCGGTTGGCGGGCATCACGTGGTGATTCAAAATTGGGTATTTCGCATCAAGGACAACGAGTCTCCGCTGGTTTTTGAAATCAAAAGCACCGCGCGTGTGGACTTCCAACAAGTCGCGATTTCAAAAAAACTGGCTCCTCTTTTAGCCGCGGATTATCCACAACTTCCCTACAATCGCGCCGCGTTAAAGCTGACCCTGTCCCTACATGCGCCGCCGGGACCGGTTCATTTGTGGATTCTGCGCGCCACGACCGATCTCTCGCACGTTCGCAATGCCGTCCAGCAGGCCTATCGTCGCCTGGGGCGCATTGCGCAGGCGGTGCAGGGTCACCAGCCCGTCTGGTCGACGGCGGTGCGGCGGACCATAGGAAACCCCAGCGCGGCCAACGCGCTGCAATACCGTAGCATTGCCAATGCCATGGTGGGCCAGACCGGCCATTTTACCGAATCGTGGACCGAGCTGGTTCCGGTGTTGTTGGCTTCGCAGGTCGGTCATAACACCACCGAATGTATGTCTCGTCTTCACCACTATCTGCAAATCACACTCAAGCCGTTGATGAAACGGGATCAAATCGCTGCGCTCACACCAGCGGTTTCTTCGCCGGGCCAACCTCTCACGATTCGTGTTGCGCCGGGAAACTATGCACTGGTGGCTTGGAGTTCCTCCACGGCGGGGATGCGTGTTTGGGTTTCCCAGGCGCAGGTGGAACCGAACGGTTCGACGTCCGCGCTCCTCAATGACTCGCAACTCGTGGTCAGTTACCAGTTGGGAAAATAATATCTTGACATGATGCCGAGAACCGGCCTATAAACAATTCGCGAGGCTGTTTGTTTGTGATCCGAATCGTTATGGCTTCGCCATAGAATGCGTTAGGAACGTTTTTCAGTCCTCTTACCAGGAGTTCCGCCATGGCGTACAGTCTTCCCGCCCTGCCTTACGATTTTTCCGCTCTGGAGCCGATCATCGACACCCAAACCATGCAGATTCACCACGGGAAACATCACGGAGGTTACGTGACGAATCTCAATAACGTGATCGCCGGCAAGCCGACCTTGGAAGCCAAGACCGTCGAAGCGCTCATAGGCGATCTGGCATCCGTGCCCGATGATGCTCGTACCACTGTACGCAACAATGGCGGCGGTCATGCCAATCATTCCATGTTCTGGAGGATCATGGCGCCCAAGGGTAAGGGTGGCGGCGGAGAACCTACCGGAGAATTAGCCATGGCGATTAAATCGACCTTTGGCTCTTTCACCGATTTCAAAGCCCGGTTCATGGATGCCGGCGCCAAGCGGTTCGGTTCGGGATGGACTTGGCTTGTTCTCAAGGGCGGTAAGCTGGCAATCGGTTCCACCGCCAACCAGGACAATCCTCTCATGGGAGACGCCATCGCGGGATTTTCGGGAAAACCGGTTCTTGGTCTGGACGTGTGGGAGCACGCGTATTACCTGAAATACCAAAATCGCCGCGCCGACTATATGAACGCGTGGTGGGACGTGGTCAATTGGACCAAGGTGGCCGAGATTTACGTGGCGGCTAAGTAACTTCTTTCCCGGCAATCCGCAGGAGCCACTTACGATCACGCAAAAAGAACTCCAAAGACGGCAAAAGGAAGCGTATAACTACTTCCGAAAGACGGGGCTGGTCATTACGATCTCGGAACGGGAGCGAATCGAGATCGCTGATTTTGGCCTGAGCGAATTTGAGAAAACAGGACTGGGTGTGCTGGTGTACGTCAATACCCGGCGCTGTTGTGCGAAGGAATTGGCAATGTGGCCGGGACAGACCTGTCCCGAACATCGTCATCCCAACATCGACGCCGAGCCCGGCAAGGAAGAGACCTTCCGTTGCCGCTGGGGTAAAGTCTTCCTCTACGTGCCCGGTGAGAAAACACGCCGTCCCCATTGTCGACCGCCGGCGGGCTCCCGGAAAGCCTGTACCGTCTGGCACGAAATAGAGCTGAATCCCGGTGATCAATATACCATTATGCCCGATACGCTGCATTGGTTTCAGGCGGGCGACCAGGGCGCAGTGGTTTCCGAGTTTTCCACGCGCAGCACCGACGAAAACGACATCTTTACTGACAAGCGAATCAGACGAGTCACCAAGGTTGTCTGAATATTGTTCTTCTCCTCGCCCTTTGCCACCGTACCGATATACTCCACGCCGTAGGGTTTGACATATCGCAACCGGCAAAAAAAGAGCTGCTTGTTTATTAAGCGATTGAATCTGAATACAATTGGCTAGGGAAGAGAATCGTGCGCCTTGCCTTCGGCGCCCCTTGGTCCGGATGGTATTGGAGACTCTTAACAATCGCACGCAAAGGGCAAGAGATGCGAAAATCGTTACCCTTATTTACTGCAACCGCGATCTTGGGGATTGGATTTCCAGCCACACTTGCGGTGGCCGGGGCGGCATCCTACCCTCTGCCTGTCAATTTCACCGCCGGGATTTATTCCAACAGCGGCTACGCCCCGCCCGATACCAATGGAGCCGTCGGGCCAAGCGCCATCGCCGAGATGATCAACGGTTATTACGCCGTCTATCCGAAGATTTCCAGTGGTGGCTACAACACCGCCAGTTTAAGCGAGGGGTTGAAAACATTCTGGAATAATGCGATCGCGAATGGTGGCGGAACCTCGCCCTTTACCACCGGCGGCGCCACCGTGAGCAACTTCGCCAGCGATCCACGCCTTATTTTCGATCCCGTTTCACAGCATTGGTTCGCCAGTGCAATCACCGTACCGTTAAACTCCAGCGGCGATTTAAGTCAGACTAACGACCTGCTCGTGGCCGTTTCCGCTAATTCCGATCCGGCGGGATCCTGGACGGGCTTTGCGATCAATTCCGTTTCCGGCAGCAGCGCCATCACAACCAACAATGGCCAATATTATACAGCGGGCAGCATTTGGGCCGATTTTCCAACATTGGGCGTAAACAGCCAGGGCGTTTACCTCGCCGGCAACATGTTCACCGTTCCCAATCCACAAAACCCCAGCAGCACACCGGCCGCCGTGGACGTCTTGGCCATCCCAAAATCATCTCTCACGGCGGCCTCGCCTTCCATCACTGGAGCGACGCTGTTTTCCAACCAGAATTACAACACTTATGGCTTTACCAACCAGCCTGTGAACGACTTTACCGGCGGTAACAATCCGGCTTATCTCTTCTCCGCCTATGACCAAACAACGACACCGGTTCAGAACCTGAATCAGACTACAATAGCATCGGTTACCAGCCCGACACTCAATAGCCCTTACAACCTGGCGGCATTTTCCTACCAGTCCGGCGGGCCGGTCGCGGCATCTCAACCCAACACCACCGATACTTTGGATGCCGGCGACGATCGGTTAAGTTCCCGCCTGATCTTGTCGCATGGCCAGATATGGGGCGTTCAGACTGTTCTCAACCAGTCCAACATCTCTCTGGACGCCATTCGCTGGTTCGGAGTAACCCCGGCTACATCCAACAGCGGCGCACCCACAATCCAGGAACAAGGCATTATCACCGATCCGAACCATCCCAACAGCTCGCTTTTTTACGGTTCCATAGCCGTGAGCAACAACGGTGATATTGTGGTCGCCTTCAATGAAAGCGGCAGTGGGCAATACGCCAGTTCCTACGCAGTTGTCGGACACATTTTGTCCAATGGATCGGCGTCGTTCGGAACGCCCTTTGAGCTTAAGGCCGGCGCCGCCGATTATTCGCTGTTAACCGGCACGTATCGCTGGGGCGACTACAGCACGACGGTTGTCGATCCATCCAATCCCAATAACTTCTGGACTTTTCAGGAAATTCCGGTTCCCGGCGGCTCTTGGTCCACCCAAATCACGCAAATCGTTGTTCCCGTCATCTGGTTGTCGACCAATGCTCCTTCGGCGACAGCTTATGTCTGGAGCGCCCTGGGGCTGTCCACTTCCACTGGTTCCAACTGGAGTACCCAAAGTTACCCCAACAGCTCTACGGTTATCGCCACTTTGGTTAACGGAACCGGCGCCGCCGGAAACACAACGATAGATCTGGGCGTGCCTATCACGGTTAACAGTCTTGTGTTTGGTCCCAGCGCCGCGGCAAGCACTTGGACCATCGGCGGCGACGGCGGCCATACCCTTACGCTTGGCGGAAGCGCACCGTCTATCAACGTCAACGCCACAGCAGCCGGCGGCGACATTGCGACGATCAACTCGCCCTTGGCCGGGACGGGCTGGACCCTCAATGGCGGCATTGCGACCGGTGATACCCCCGGTACGCTCATTCTCACCGGTAACAACACCTTCACCGGGACTCTCAACATTCCTTTCGGCACACTGCGGGTCGCCACAACCAATGGGAGTGGAATTAACAGTGGAGCCGCTACTCCGCCGGCCATCACGGTGGGCCAGTCGGCTGGCGCCCCGACCAATGCGGGCCAGATAGTCTTGACCGGCAGTGGAACCTACAACAATGCGTTTACGATCACCGGCAACGATACCGGTTCGGCAAATAGTGGCGCCGACAATCGTGTTACTTTTGGACCGGGCGCCCTTGTATGGAGCGGCGCCGGCATATTCACCATGTCCGGATCTATTACGGTGAACAGTTTCAATCCAAGCCCCACCAGTAGCCCCGGCAACGTCAACACGTTGACTATCACGGGTGGCGCCACCGTGAACATCAACGCGGCTATAGCCGGACAAGACAACAGCGGATCCGGTGATGTCCAGGTGGCTTTTGTAAGCGACGGGACCAGTGCCTCGCAGATCAATACCTATAACCTCAATGTATCGCCGAATTTTCATACTCCCCAGGGCGGCTGGACCTATGTAAGCGCCGCCGACTCCACCCTGGATTTCAACATGGCCGGGGGCGTCACCCTGCCGCAGGGCGTAAGCGGAGGCGCCGGCAGCGATCAGATGGTAATATCCACTTTTAACAACCCCGCTACCGGCGGGCTGTCGCGGGTGGTTTGGAACCTGGGCGGTAATACCCAAAACCTTTATGCACTGAATATTTCCGCCAATGGCTACGACTATGCCAACCCCATCATCGGCGCAAGCGGTTCCCTGAATGGAGGCCAAGTGGTCATTGAAAATGGTGCGATCGCGACGCAAAATCTGGTAATTGCCGAGGGGGCCACTCTCGATATCGGGAACAACGCCACAGCGATCACTTCCGCCCTCACTGTGAATCCCGGCTCTACGTTGAACCTCGCCAACAGCGCTACCGGCAATGGCGTGACCATCAACTACGGCTCCAGTGCAAGCCCCAACGCCACCATTCGCAGCGAATTGGTGGCCGGGTATAACGCTGGAGCCTGGGACGGAACATCAACCACAAGTGGGGTCATTAGCAGTGCGACCGCTCAGTCCGCAGGCCTGACCATCGGTTATGCCGATGGCGCCGATGGAGTTGTCAGTGGACTGGCCGCTGGCCAGGAAAAGATCATGGTCACCCTGCCCGGCGATGTCAATTTAGATGGCACGGTTAACCTGTATGATTTCGCGGTACTTCGCAAAAATTTTGGATTGTCATCCGGAGCGCAATGGGACCAGGGAGATTTTAATTACGATGGAAAGGTGAACTTAACAGATTTCCTGCTTTTGCGAAGCAACTTCGGTAAGTCTCTGGTGTCTGCCGCAACAACTACTGTGGCAACACCCGAACCAGCTACACTTGGCCTCTTCGCCATCGGCGGTCTGGGTTTGCTGGTCCGTCGTCGGCGGGCAAGACAACGGTCACGAAAATAATCCGCCGCAACGTAAATGATCCTCACCATACCACAAGATTGCACCGGCGCCATAAGTTTTCCCATGCCTGAAAAGATTCCCGCGCCGGCCTCTTCCTTGGCGTCTTGATGTTTTCTTGATGAGGAATCGCCCATTTTTGATTATTTTTTGATTAGACCTCTTCCTTCTGTCCGCCTAAGCTCGCTCTGGTGACGCGTGCAGGGTCGCGACGTGTCATCCGATGGAGTTTTCTTATGTTGAACGGAAGGTGATTTCAATGGACCTGTTGTATCCGTTGGCGGCGGCGGTGTTTTTCGGCGTCTCCTGGGCGCTGGTAAAACTTTGCGAATATCTGAGGGGAGGGCCTCCATGAGCGTCCTTTACTGGATATGCGGAATCCTGGCCGCGTTGATTCTTATCTATCTATTCATCGCCCTATTATTTCCGGAGAAGTTTTTATGACTGGTGAGGCCTGGCTATCGATCGGCTTGCTTATGCTGGTTGTGCTGTTGCTGGTCAAGCCCGTCGGCGCGTTTCTGGCCCGCGTATACGAGTTTCAGCCCTTGTTCGGTCTGGACAAATTGTTCGGGCTGCTGGATCAGCTTTGCCGGGCCGCGTGAGACTCGAAAAATCGGCAAAAGTCGAGCTCAGAGAGCATTGCCTAATTTTTGGGCGTCCGCCGAAATGATATTTATAAAAATGTTGGAAAATATGCAATGCTTCGCACAGCACTTTTCCACCAGCGCAAGCAATACATTCGTAAAAACCACCATATATCGCAGGATTGAGCGATTTTTGCATTTATCTTATCGTTTTGGCATGACATTTGCACTTCCTAAACAGTCATCCGCTTGGAATGCGTAATTTTTCAAGAGGTGATCTATGGGAAAACGTTCGTTGTCTATTACGCCGGCCATTGCCGCCGCAGTGACAGTTTGTATGCTTCAAGAGGTGAACTATGAAAAAGCGTTCGTTGCATATCTCAATGGCTATTGCCGCCGCAGTGACGGTTTGCCTGACGGTACACGGTTGGGCACAGGCTCAGGGCAATACCGCCACTGGCGCCGCGGGAACCGCCCCTTCCTCGGCCAAAGTTGACAAGCTGGTCATTGCAGCGCTTGCTGCCAAGGTTCCGGCCACCTCGCCGGCCGACACGCATCCCGCGCTCATGTACGGCTTGGACAAGATACCGGCCGGCCCTTCCACCGTCGGAGAGGATATTCAGAATCTCGGATTGAATATCTACGGCTACCTGGAAGTGGGTTATACTTCTGATTTGAGCGGGCGCCCCGCCGGCGGGGTCATTCCCACCCGCGTATTCGATACGGAGTATGGCAACCATCTTCAGATGGATCAGCTTGATCTGACGGTTGCCCGGGCCATCAACTTTTCCGATCCCAACTACATCAAGCGTGGCTGGGCCATCGGCGGGAAAGTCGAGTGGCTCTATGGTTATGACCCGGCCACGGCCGATAATATCCATGCCAATGGCCTGAACTTTTACCACAGTTACGCCACGCAGAGCAGCGCCATAACCAGCGCCATCCAGACGCCCCTGTATCAATTCGATCTGGAGCAGGCGTATGTCACCTTCGCCTTGAACCTTGGCAGCGCCGGCAACATCAAATTCAAAGCGGGCAACTTCGTGACCCTGCTGGGGGAAGAAACCATCAATCCGACCACCAACTTCTTCTATTCACACTCGCTGGCCTTTGGCATGGGCATCCCCTTCACACAAACCGGCGTACTGGCGGAATACGTGCCCGACAGCCGATGGACGTTTTATGCCGGCGTGACCCGCGGATGGAACCAGGCTCTTAACGACAACAACACCGCCGTCGATTTTCTGGGTGAAGTAAGTTACGCGCCCAATTCGCAGTGGACTTATACCCTGAATCTTTCGGTGGGCCCGCAGGACACCGGCACCAACAATCCCTACCGCACGGTCATTGAGCCGTTGATCACTTGGGTCCCCCCCATTTTGAACAATGCCCTGACCTTGGTTTCAGACACCACCATCGGCTATGACGGCGCTGGAAACGCCAGCAACGGCAGCGCGGCCGGATGGTTTAGCGAAGCCCTGTATCAAAGCTACACCCTCAATAGCCACCTGACGTTTAATGCTCGCGAAGAGTATTACTACGACGGCGCCGGTTTCACCATGGACGCCTTTGTCTATAATCCGCCGCCGGCCGGCGTGAGCGTCCAGTACGGGGAACTCACCATCGGCATGAAAATCACGCCATTTCCCCGGGGTTCTCTGAGCAAGAATTTCTACATTCGTCCGGAAATTCGTGAGGACCTGGCTGACCACGGCGTGCTGACCAACGGCAAGCACTACCAGACTACCTTTGGAATTGATGCGATCTATACGTTTTAACACAACCGCGCCCACCCCCGGCCCCGTCCCGACACCCGCGGGACAACTGCCTATCGGGCTCCGCCGCGCTGGCCCTGGTTTCCGCTACGGCGAGCCAAGGCCTCGTTGCAGGCGGCGGATTCGCCGGGGGAAATCGTCAGATGCCGCCAACTCGCTCCTTTGATATGATTGCCGCTGCAAACAATCTGGCCGGTATGCCACGCCGTGTGCGCCAGCGACCGCAAATTTGATTATAATCACCGCGGTGTTTTCGCGATGTCCGGGAGCGGTTAAAATGCAAGGTTCGATCCCGGCACGCCGGGACGCAGGAGTATTTCGGCATGACGTCGCGTGAAATACGCCGGCAGTTCATTGATTTTTTCGTACAGAAGCACGGGCATACGTTTGTGCCGTCGAACCCGGTGGTTCCGCGCGACGATCCGACGCTGCTGTTCACCAACGCGGGCATGAACCAGTTCAAGCCGTTCTTTCTGGGTATGGCCCAGCCGGCCTGGACGCGCGCCGTCAATACGCAAAAGTGCATCCGCGCCGGCGGCAAACACAACGATCTGGACGATGTGGGTCTCTCGCCGCGTCATCACACCTTCTTTGAAATGCTCGGCAATTGGAGTTTTGGCGATTACTTCAAGGCCGGCGCCATCGAAATGGCCTGGGAGCTGCTGACGGAGGTATGGAAGCTGGACCCCCGCCGGTTGCACGTGACGGTGTACGAAGGCGACCCGGCCGGCGGAGTGCCGGCGGACGAAGAGGCGGTCCGGCTGTGGCGCCGCATCGCCCAATTGCCCCAGAACCATATTCACCGGTTCGGTGCGGACAATTTCTGGGAAATGGGCGAAACCGGTCCCTGCGGGCCGTGCACGGAAATTTTCATCGACCGCACGCCGGACTTTTCCGGCGGGCAACGGATTAATGGCGATGATCCGCGGGTAATGGAGATATGGAATCTTGTCTTCATTCAATACAACCGGGATGCGGACCGCAAACTGGCGCCTTTGCCGGCGGAACATGTGGATACCGGTATGGGTTTGGAACGTCTCTGCCAGGTGCTCCAGGGCTGCGGAGACAATTACGCCACCGACTTGTTTACGCCGCTGTTCGCGGCCATCGGCGATTTATGCGGCCGCCGGTATGGCGGGATGTTTCCCGCACCCGGCGCGGCCGCCAGCGCCGCCTCGCACAATCCCGATCTGCTGCGGGATATCGCCTTCCGGGTGATTGCTGATCACGTCCGCTGTCTGAGTTTTGCGCTGGTGGATGGCGCCGCGCCAAGCAACGAGGGCCGCGGCTACGTGTTGCGGCGGATTCTGCGCCGGGCCGTGCGCTTCGGACGCCAGACGCTGAATATGCGCGAACCGTTTCTGCATCGCCTGGCGCCGGTGATCGCGGATATGATGGGCGACGCTTTCCCGGAACTCAAAAATGATACCCCGCGCGTGGCCGAAGTTATCCGGGCCGAGGAAGAAGGCTTTATACGTACGTTGGATCGCGGCCTGGAACTTTTCGACGCCGCCGCCCGTGCGGCGCGGACTTCTTCGGCCGCGCGGCCGGTCATTTCGGCGACCGACGCCTTCCAGCTCCACGATACCTACGGTTTTCCCATCGACCTGACTCAGATCATGGCCCGCGAACGGGACTTGGACGTTGACGTGGCGGGCTACGAAGAACTGATGTCCCAGGCCAGGGAAAAGGCGCGCGGGGCCGGCAAGAGCTTGCCGGCCGAACCGGGTGAATTGCCGCCGCATGTCCTGGCCGAACTCGCCGCCCGGCGCGTCGGCGCGACGAACGACCAGGCCAAGTATGCAGCCAAACCCTTGCGTACCATGGTGGCGGCGATGGGGGACGGTTCGCGCCTGCAAAATTCCGCTGCCGGCGACGCGACGGATCAACTGGCGCTGATTCTGGAAAAGACCAACTTCTACGCCGAAATGGGCGGTCAGGTGGGCGATCAGGGAGAAATCCGATCCGATCAGGGGGCGGTGTTCACCGTTCAGGATACGCGGCGGGTGGAGGGTTTTGTTCTGCATATCGGACGCATTGTCTCCGGACGGTTCCAAGTCGGCGATATGGTCACGGCGGAAGTGTCTCCCATTCGACGGCAAACCGAAATGAACCATACCGGCACGCACCTGCTCAACTGGGCGCTCCGGGAAACGCTCGGTACGCACGTGGAGCAAAAAGGTTCCCTGGTTGATCCGGACAAGCTGCGGTTCGATTTTGTTCATCCCCGGGCGTTGGAAGAGGCCCAGCTTTCGCACGTGGAGGAACTGGTGACGGCGGCGATTCGCCGGAATATGGTGGTGTACACGGCTCCGGCGGCGTTGCCGGAGGCTGTTCGGATCAATTCCTTGCGTGCTATTTTTGGAGAAAAGTACCCGCCGGTGGTGCGGGTGGTCAGCATCGGCGCGCCGGTGGAGGAATTGCTCAAGGATCCGGCCAACCCGCGCTGGCGGGAATATTCCATCGAATTCTGTGGTGGAACGCATTTGGCGGCGACCGGACAAGTAGGGGAGTTCACCATTACGGCGGAGGAATCGGTAAGCAGGGGCGTGCGGCGAATCGTGGCGCTCACGGGCCGGGCCGCGGCGCAAGCCGGCGCCCAGGCGCAAGGGGTACGCGATCTTATTGAGCGGGGATCAGCAACCAGGCCGCAGGAACTGCCCGCGCTGATTGCGGCTCTGGAAAAGGCGTCTCGTGCGCCAAACTTGCCGGTGCTCATTCGGCGGTGCGCTCAGCAGGCGCTGGCCGAGTTTCAGGAATCGCTTAAGCCGTGGCTCAAACAACAGCGGGAAGTTCGCGGCCCGTTGGCGAATGGGCAGATTGAACAGCTTATAGCCGCGGCCCAGGTGATAGGCCACGCCCGTCTGGTGGTGGGGCGGATTGCCGATGGCGGCGCTGATACCCTGCGAACCGCGATGGATATGCTCAGGAAAAAACTCGCGCCGGCGCCGGTAGCCATGCTGCTGGCCGCCACGCAGGTGGAAATGGACAAAGATGGCAATCCCCTGCCGCCGAAAGTAAACTTGCTGGCGGCGGTCAGCGATGGCCTGGTCGATAAAATAAAAGCCGGCGATTGGATCAAGCAGGTGGCGCCCCTGGTGGGTGGCAGCGGCGGCGGCCGCCCGCAGATGGCCATGGCCGGCGGTAAAGACGTGGATCACATTGAACAAGCGCTTGCGGCCGGGCGCGAATTAGCCCGAAATAAACTTCAAGCGTGAAACTTTGCAAGGAGACATCATGAAAAAAAACACGGAGAAAATTTCGGCCGGTACCGTGAAAAACCTCATGCCCCGGCGGGAGATGCTGGCCAGGGTGGCCCAGGGCGGTTTGACCGGAGCGGCTTTGCTGGGTATGGCCGGCGCCGCCGGGGCGGCGCCAAAAAAATGGCCCCCGATTTTGGAAATACCGGGTGCGGCCGGCCTCCATGATTTTAGCGCGATCCTCGCCTCCGCCCCCCGTTCCAGAAACTTCAAGAAAGTCCCCATGATTCTCACCCATCCCGGCCAATGGGACGCGGTGGCTCTGGATATACTCCTGCATTATCGTGGCGGCCCCAGACAAGTCTGGGACAACACGGATATCGCCAGCCCCTGGCTCAACCTGATGCGCAACGCCATGAACGCCCAGATATGGTCGTATCGGCATCCTGATTTTCTCGCTGTTTCGGCCACGCACGGCACCTGTCACCTGGCGCTCTTCGACCCCTACGTCTGGGAAAAATACAATTTACCCGCCATGATCGGCCACCAATACAAAAGCTACGTCTTTCTCCAAATTCCCCCGGCCGTCAAGGGCAAGCCGCGCGGCGACTACAACGATCCCCATGGCCTGTATTCTCCGTCCGCCAACTGCATTCCGTTGCTGATGGAGCGCGGCGCCGTTTTTCTGGCTTG
>JAJZKY010000609.1 GCA_021803885.1 Planctomycetota bacterium | reverse complement strand
CATCGTGCGTGCATGTACACGAGCACAACCATTTCTTTATGTAAGTTTTACAGACGAATCGGAGATTCGATGCGCCCCTGGTTCCCCCCCGCGTGCGTTGTCATAGTACTATGCCTTGTTTCGCTCGGATGTGCAGGAGGTGCCCCGCCCAACGCAGGGTTGACCCTCAGCTCACCAACTGTGCCGGTTACTACACCGGTTACCGATCCGGTTACTTCGTTGAGCGCAACTGTCTCTATCGTCATCAGCGATCCGGCAGCCTGCAAGGCTCCCGGCGGTCCGTTTACCCATGTCTATGTCACCATCGCGGATGTACAAGCGAGCACCAATGCAGGCGCGCCCGCCAACGATCCCAGTTTTGTCGATCTGACGCCGGGACTTTCGAAGGCTCCGCAGCAGGTGGATTTGATGGGGCAGGCCAACAGCAACTGCTTCCTGGCCTCGCTTGGCGTGGGACAACGAGTGGCGGCTGGGAACTACCAGCAGGTGCGCATCTTTCTGACGCCTGATTCCCGTGCTTCCAGTATTTCAAACAATGCCTGTGGCGCTTCCTATGCCAACTGCCTGGTACTCACGGACAATAGCTTGCACGATCTGGTTCTTCCTGCGGCAACGGACCAGGGTATCGAATTGCCTGCGAGCCATATTATCAACGGCAGTGTCGCAATCAACGCAGGCGATCAACCGTATATCGATTTGAATATTGACGTGTGTTCTTCCATCCTGGCCACCGCCGATGGCGGATACGAATTTAATCCGATCATGCATGCCGGCCTGATTCCATCCACGGGAAGCACGATTAGCGGGACCGTGGTCAGCTCCAAAACAGGGCAACCGTTGTCGGGCGGCAATGTTGTTGTGGCGCTGGAACAAAAAGATGCTGCGACGGGCATCGATCGGATTCTGATGCGAACCAATGCCAGCAGCAACGGCACATTTGTATTGTGCCCTGTGCCGCAAGGCACCTATGATCTGGTTGCGGTCGGGGTCGACGGAGCGAACGTTTCCTATTCGGCAGGCGTGGAAATGGGAATCCAGTCAGGCCAACTGGCAGGAAAAGTCCCGCTGGTACCGGGATCGCAGCAGGGAACCCTGGAAGGGCTGATCAGCACTGAAGGCACCGGGCTGACTCCCAGCGGAGTTTCTCTTGCGGTGCAGGCGGATGCGTTGCAACAGGTTGCGACGAGTGGCGCCACCATAACTGTGCCATTGCTGCCGAGCGAAGCTCCGTATAACGAAGCGATGTTGACCACGAGTGCGTCAAGTTGTGTGCCGGGGACCGACTGCGCTCCTTTTGCTATGCAGCTACCCTCATCGACGCCGAACGTGGTGGCCTGTTCCGAACAAACGGCGCAGTTCAAGCAGCAGGGAAGCGCTCCTGGCTACACAGCGGAGTCCGTCGCAGCCATACCGGGCACGGACGGTACCGCGGCATGTGTGGCAGGCACCCTTCAAGCGCCCTCCAGACCAGTCTCCGTTACTTCGGGAGAAACGGCAATGACATCTGCCATGAATTTCACGCAATGTCGATAACCGCATTACCTCTGCACGCGAGCGTACTGAGCAGATGAGGTAGCGTTTGTTCCATGCTAGTATCGTCCAGTCCTTGAAGTTACGCGAAGATTACAATATGCGCTGTGTTTCTTCCATTCTCTACACGCCTACTGAAGTACGAGACATGCGACAGGTAGCATATTTTTCAATCAATAACTCCTACTGCATCGCATACTCAAGAAAACAAGCGGATAAGTTACTAGAGTAATAGATTGATTGAATAGTGAATAATTGAATAGGTTGGTTCCTAAGAATAAATCGGCATACAATCTAGAGAAATTTTCAAACTTAATAATTCCATTTCTCTACTATTAACGTCTATATAGGTCAGTTTAGATCAATCAATTTTCAGGAGGATACGATGCGAGCAATTTTCACACTAGTTGCCGGAATGTCGATCGCAGTTCTTATTGCGATCGGGTGTTCGGGCGGATCTTCAAGCTCTACTAGTATGAAAGCCGGATCTGTGAGTGTGAGTTTGAGCGATCCGGCAACCTGCCAGGTGCCTAACGGGCCGTACAAGGCGGTCTACGTCACCATCACGGACGTAAAAGCTAGCACCAATGCGGACGCTCCAGCCACGGATCCCAGCTTTGTCGACCTCACTCCCAATCTCGCCTCGTCTCCCATGCAGGTGAATCTGCTGGGGCCGGCCGGCGGTCAATGTTTCCTCGCCATGCTAGGTTCCAAGGTAGAGTTACAGGCCGGCAATTACCAGCAGATCCGGATCATGCTCGCGCCCGATTCACAAGGCGCATCCATCGCCAACAATCAATGCGGAAACTATGCCAACTGCGTTGTCACGTCGGATGGCACGGCGCATGATCTGGCGCTTTCCAGCGAAGCGCAGACTGGATTGAAAATTCCCTCTGGGCAAATTGCGAATGGGCAATTCACGGTAGGAGCGGGTCAGACAGAGGACCTGGATATCGACTTCAACACTTGTTCCTCCATCGTTGCCGAAGGAGGGACGTACCGGCTGAAGCCTGTTCTCCATGCGGGAGAGATGAGCACGACATCGACTTCTATCAACGGAACAGTCGTCAGCTCGGTCACGGGGAAACCGATTACTAGCGGGCCAGTGGTCGTTGCCGCGGAGCAAAAAGATACGACAAGCGGCATCGACCGCATCATAATGAGCACTCTAACGGATTCCAATGGCAATTTCGTCTTCTGCCCGTTACCCGCGGGTACGTATGACATTGTCGCGGTAGGCCCGGCGACCCTTGCGAATGGCACTGTCCCTGGGGTTGCATATTCCGCCGGCGTGGTGTTGAGCATCCAGCCGGGGCAAACGACGGGAAACATCCCACTGGTGCCCAATACGCAGGAGTCTTTACTGAACGGACTGGTGACGACGCAAAATAGCTCATCGGCTGGCATTGCTGCGGACTTGCAGCTTGCCGCGCTCCAGCAGCTTCCCGGCAACGGACCGACCATCACAGTACCCCAGCTTCCCATGACAGGGGTGATTGGGGCTTCTCCCGCGTATAGTCCGGAAGGGACCTACACAACCGCGGCTGGCGGCAACTGCGCGACAAACGTCGATTGCGTCAACTATGCGTTGTATGTTCCATCGGTATGGCCCAATATTGCGACGTACCAGCCGAGCGGAAGTCAATTCAGCCAATCGACCTCTACGCCAGTCAATTACGTGGTCGATGCCGAGGCGGAAATTCCTGGTTCGGGAGGCTCGCTTGGCTGTCCCTCCCCAGACATGCAGGTCAATACCACTACCTCTGGCGGGCCGCTGACGGCAGCATCAGGAAACGCCGCCACGATTGCCTTTACTGGCTGTCTGTAACGTGTAGAAGGGCGGGAGTGTCCGGATCATCGTAAGCCGGACAACCCGCCCGTTGGTTTGTCCATCCTCTTACAGTAGAGGGAAAAATAATGGCCGAAATTCTCGATCTAAATCGGAACACACCCATGAAGCCGCTAGACGCCACCGTTGAAGGTAAAGAGAAAGAGTCCTTGCAAGCGCATCGCCGCGTGGAGCGTGAAGCCGATAAGGCAGCCGAACGCGGCAAGGAACGGCAAAGGAAAGACGACCAGGGTGAATTTAGCAATGTAGGTCCCGTCTGAGCGTTCTTGCTGCTTGAAGACGGGTCACGGAAACAAGATTGAATCACGACGGTTTATCCCGCAACAGCCCTTCCCCGGTCTCGCGCCGGTTCTCTCCTCCATGGAAGAACCGGCGCGAGACTGTCCGCTTTCAGCGGAGCTTTGCAACGACGTATGTCGCATAGCTGCGCAACCATAAATGACCAGGGCAATCGCATTTCAAAATAGCTCCAG
>JAJZKY010000608.1 GCA_021803885.1 Planctomycetota bacterium | reverse complement strand
GACCATCGGCAGGCACTTCCTCGATGCGCACCAATTGGCGCCGAACCAGCGTGCCCAGAGTGGATTCGGGCAAGGAAAGTCGCCGGATTTCCGACGCGGGCAGGCGTCCGCCCGCGCTGGCCAGTTCCGCCAGCAAACGTTGCTGATTTTCGTTTAGCCGGGGCAATCGCGCATCGGGTACCAGAACGGCAACACGGACTGTCGTGCGCAGTTCACGCGCTGTGGCCGTGGATTCGCGTTCAATCATGCGCTTGGCGACCAGTTGATGCAGCGTGGCGGCGCTGGCGGAAGTCTTGCTTCGCAGTATGGCGGCGCGGGACTGACCGTGCTCGGCGAGAAATGCAAGCACTGCGTGTTCGGCTTGTTCAGCAGCATTTGCATTGAGCGATTGCTGCTGCGGCGTTTCAAGGGCCGCAGTGCCGCGGCAAGTAATGGAATATGCTGTCTCGCGTCGCATCTCCGCGCCAAGGGGAAGCATGGTGCGCAATACTTCGCCCAGCGGAGCGAGATAATATTCGGCGATCCACCGACCTAACTGCAGGAGATGTTCAGAGAGCACTGGCTCCTGATCGAGCACGCGCAGGACGGGACGGACCTTTGCTGTGGAAGCATCGTCGGCGAGCGGGGCATGATCGTGCAGCGCAACGACAACGCCCTGGAACTGCTCGCGCCGGAAGGGAACCAGGACGCGCCCGCCTACAACGGGTGAGGCGCCTTCAATGGAGTACGTGAAGGCGCGATCGACCGGCACGGGCAGCGCGACGTCACAGAAAAGCGGCATAAGGAATCTGTATCACGATGGAGACGGCGCGTCATGGCATCGCTCGAATTGTTCACTCCGTCCGCAAAATATGTTCTAGCGCGCGGACACCAGGTACTCGTCGAAATGAGCCAGGGTCCGTTGCAGCGCCAGCTTGGCGGCGGCCGGGTTGTAGCTGGCGCCTATGTCGCGGTTGAAGGCGTGTCCGGCCTCCGGGTAGGTGAAGACGGAAAATCCTGGATACTCGTGCCGCACCTGTTCCACCACGCTTTGCGGAATGTGATTGTCCTCGAGGCCGAAGTGAAAGATGGCCGGGCAGGTGGATTTTTCGTGGATGTAATTTTGAATTCCGCCGGGATAATACGAAACAGTCGCATTGGGATGGAGACGCGTGTTGCTGACCCAGGCCAACATGCCGCCCCAGCAGTAGCCGACGACACCTACTTTGCGCGCGCCGTGCTCGCGCAGATACTGGATGGCCGCGGCAATGTCGGCCAGCGTTTGATTGACCGGAATGCGCTGCATGATCTGCATGCCCTGTTTGCCGCCTTCGGGGTCATACGCCAGTTCTACATCACGCTGAGCGCGGTCAAACAACGCCGGCGCAATCGTCAGATATCCAGCCCGTGCGAATCCGTCGGCGACCGAGCGGATGTGCGCATTCACGCCAAAGATTTCCTGCAAAACGACGATTCCAGCCTTGGGCTCGCCTGTAGGTTGTGCGATGTAGGCATCGAACTTGTGGCCGTCGGCGGCCTGCAATTGCGTATGTTGCGACATTTTTTCTCCTCGAAACTCTTTTCAGGATGCAGCCGCAGCACCGATGTTGAATGCAGCGGCTTCAGAATTCAGCTCTCACCGCGTTGGGGCGGCGCCAGGTTGAGAAACTTCATGGCCAATTGCAGGTCCTTCCATGTCTCCGCTTTCTGCCGCGGATCGCGCAGCAGATAAGCCGGATGGTAGGTGACGATCAACTTCGTCCCCATGCAATCATGCACCTTTCCGCGCAGTATCGAAAGCGAGGCCTTGGTGCCCAGCAGATAGGTAGCTGCCGTCGCTCCCAGCGCGACGATGAGCCTGGGGCGCACGATGCCGATTTGCTGAAATAGAAATTGCGTGCACGTATTTGCCTCGACCGGCTCGGGCACACGGTTCTTAGGCGGCCGACATTTCACGATGTTCGCAATATAGACGCGCTGGCGGTCCAGGCCCATGGCCGTAATCATGTTATTCAGCAGTTGTCCGGCGCGGCCGACAAAAGGGACGCCCTGCGCATCCTCGTCCGCTCCGGGGCCTTCGCCGACGAAGAGCAATTCGGCATTCGGATCGCCGTCGCCGAAGACAATCTTGTGACGGCCTTCGAAGGCAAGCTGGCAGCGGGTGCAGTCTCCAATTTCCTGGCGAATGGCCACGAGCGCCGCGGCCCGGGCCTCGGGTACGATGGCAGGCGAAGAAAAATCGATGGCTACGGGCGACACGAGAAGACTGGATTTGGGCGGCATGATGGGCAGGGCCTCAACGGGCAAAGGATTGGGCGCAGAATTCATTTCCGGCAGCGAGAGAGTCCCACCAGGATCGGGCGTCGATAGGTCCAGCTCGCCGCGATAAAAATCAACCCCGCCCATCTCCCGGCAATAGGCGAGCACGGTAGCGAGTTGCTGTCGTTGTTCCGCGGAGAGAGGCGTTTTCATGGATGGAACATCGGTGCTGGAAGCCCTAGCGGTTGGCAAGGATGGAAACTGCGTTCATTTCGGCCATGACTTGACTCGGCCGATGCAATCGCAGAGCTTCGTCCAGAATGCGATCGGCCAGCATCCGCTTTGGCATCTCCGGCAGTTCCTGCGATGACGTGGACGTGAGAAAAGTGACAGCGTTGCGATCGGAATCGAAGCCAATGTGTGGGCGGGCCACGTCGTTGAGCACGATCGCGTCGACACCTTTGCGGGCCAGTTTATCGCGGGCGTGTTCCAGCGGACGTTCCGTTTCCGCGGCAAATCCAATGACCAATGTACCGGGTTTGCGGAGGTTGCTGATCTCAGCCAGAATGTCTTCGGTGGGTTCCAACTCGATGGTAATTGGACCAGTACGCTTGATCTTCTGCTCCGCGCGCAGACGCGGCCTGTAGTCCGCGACTGCCGCCGCCTTCATCACCAGGGTTGCTTCTGGAAGATGCTTCAGCACGGCCTGCCGCATTTCCGCTGCGCTGGTAATGGAAATAAACTTGCAGCCGGATGGAGGGTCCAGGCGTGTCGGCGCGCTGATTAAAATCACGCGAGCGCCGCGGAACAATGCCGCCTCGGCAAGCGCGTAGCCCATTTTGCCGCTGGATCGATTGCCGATATACCGCACCGGGTCGATCGCTTCACGAGTTCCGCCTGCCGTTACCAGGACAGTTTCGCTTGCCATGTCATGACGACGGTGCAGAACATCCAGAACAGTGCGTACCAGGTCCTCGATCTTTGCCAGGCGGCCTTCGCCAAGCATGCCGCAGGCCAGGTGGCCGCTCTCGGGTGCAACGATGGTTGCCCCGCGCTGGCGCAGGACTTCAAGATTGGCCTGAGTGGCCGGATGCTCCCACATTTGCACGTTCATGGCGGGAGCAAGAATCAGTGGCGCGGCTGCGGCCAGCGCCATGGTGGTCAGAAAATCGTCGGCCATGCCGTGCGCCAGCCGCGCCAGAATGTCGGCGGTTGCGGGCGCGATGATCAGGGCCTCGGTCGATTGCGCTTCGGAAATGTGTTCGATGGCGGAATGTGCATTGGGGACCTGGCCGTCGCTGTCCCACAGGCCGGTGATGACACGGTGGCCAGTGATGCCGGCAAAGGTCAACGGCATGATGAACTGCTGTGCCGCCGCAGTCATCACGACATGCACGTCGAGCGCCTGCTGCTGCAGCGCTCGCACCAGCTCCGCCGCTTTATAGGCGGCAATCCCTCCGGTAACGCCGACCGTGACCTTCATAGGTCTGATTCTACCTCCGGCTGCGGGTTCGTTGCCTGTTCGCCGGGCGGCGCAGGCCAATTTCAGCGGCCGGCTTCCGCCGGTGCGCCGGTGGCGTTTATGTGTGCAAAATCGGGGTATAGCCTGCGGGC
>JAJZKY010000607.1 GCA_021803885.1 Planctomycetota bacterium | reverse complement strand
GGCTCAAGCCAGTCAACAAATAATCAACAGAACCTCCCTGCCTTGGACCCTGCAGAAACGTTTATAGCGGCTGTGATAACTTTTATACTTGTCCTTCTTGCAATATCCATATTCAAGAAGGGATATTCGAGAGGCGCCAAGCGCCGAAAGATGGCGGACCGGAACGAAAAACACGAGGGAGGATGATTGATTGAGACCTTATATTTCACTTGTGATACCGACGCTCAACGAAGCCCAGAACATAGGCAGGCTGATGGCGCAGCTAAAGCGGGTGCTCAAGGGCTATAGATACGAGATACTGGTAGTTGACGGCGGAGCCAAAGGCCCGTCCACTGACGGCACGGTAAGTATAGCGAAGTCGATGGGCGCGCGCGTTATCTATGACCATCGCGGCAAGGGATCCGCTTTGATAAAAGGGTTCGCAGCCGCAAGGGGCAGGATAATAATATCGATGGACGCGGACCTGTCTCACAGGCCCCAGGAGCTTCCGCTTCTCATTGCTGGTATAGAGACGGGATACGACGTCTGCGTGGGCTCGCGTTTCCTCACCGGAGGCGGGTCTTCGGACATGCCGCCTCTCCGGATATTCGGCAACAAGGTGTTCGTGTCGATGGTCAACCTGCTATACGGCTCAAGGTACACCGACATGTGCTACGGATACAGGAGCTTCACGAAGAATGCGGTGCACAAGCTGCACCTGAAGGAAGATGGATTCGGCATAGAGACAGAGATAAACATAAAGGCGCGGAAGTCCGGCCTGAGGGTTCTGGAGGTTCCGAGCTTCGAGAAGAAAAGGGACAAAGGGGTCGGCAAGCTCAACACAGTGAGGGACGGTTTTGTGATACTGCGCACGATACTCAAGAATTTTTAGGATTGAGCCGAGGGCAGAGCCGCGCCTGCCAACACCGCCTATCAGGCTGTCGTGGAGTTCTTCTTATGTATAAAGTAGAGGCTGTACGTCCTGTTGAATAGGGGATACGTCGCGCTCGCGATCCTCGTGAGGTTGTACTTCGACTGGAGCCCGGTGCACAGGTTGTTTGGCGTGTAGCACCAGTAACCGTAGTCTAGGACGAGGCAGCTGTACTGTGCGGTCACATTCTGCATGTATTGAGGATCGTATATGTTCCCCATCTGAGTCGCCGTCCTGTTGTTTATGTTGAACAGGGTAGGGTCGTACGTGAAAACGAGGCAATTCGCAGGCACCATGTAGACGGAATTGTAGATGAAGTTCTCGTAGAAGCGCGCATCGCCCGCCTGCTGCAAGCTCGCCGGGTTCACGGAGAGCTGCGGCACCAGCTGGTATATCGAGTAAAATATGACGGCGATTATCACAGCCGCGGTTATCACGGCAGCGATCGTTCCCGCATTCCTGAAATTCTTCCCGCTGGCGATTCTCCTGCCGAGGTGCGAGCCTATCTCGATTATCGATACGCAGCCAAAGCCCGCGAGCAGCGACGCCTGCGCAATCAGTTCGAGCATGAACCTCCAGTCCACCCCGTAGGTCACCGCTCCCGCATAGAAAGCGGTGTAGAGCGCGAAGAAGGCGAGGAACCAGCCCCCCACGGCAAGGAGCTCCCTCTTCTTGTCGTATAGCATCGTAGCCGCGCCGATTATGGCGAGCACGGTGAACGCGACCGGCTGCATCACGTAATCGTCGGTGTAGCTGTCGAACCAGAACATGACGTTCGCGCAGATATTGTAGTCAAAGTTCTTGATGCCGAAGTTCGAGGTGGCTACCATGCTGTTTCCTGGCGCGCACGAATCCTGCACCGAGGTGCCCTGGTAACCGAAATTGCCGCTCTGGCTCTCCCCGAATGCGAATATCACTGCAGGGGCAATCGCTATCACGAAGAGCAGGAGCAGCAGGAGCGCCCTGGTGTTGAGAAGGTTGTCCCACACCCTGTCGACGTTCCTCCTGAACGAAGACACTATGCTGTTGTCGTCGAGCACCAGGTACATCACGACAAGGACGACGAGCAGGAGCAGCGCGTCGACCTTCATGTACTGCGCGACCGCCAGCGAAAAGAGCGCGGCGGAGAATGTCCATATGCTTTTCCTGCGGGAGAAGACGAGGACGAAGAACAGTGCGATGAGCGACCAGGCAAGGTAGGGCATGTCGGAAGTCATGGGCGTGGCGAAGACCAGCACTATCGGCGATAGCGCCATAAGCAGCTCAGAAAAGAGCGCGGCTTTGGAGTTCCTGAAGAGAAGGGCACCGACGAGGAAGGTGAAGAAAACGGCGATTGCTGCCGTTGCAAACTGCACCGCATATGTAGCGGTGCGGTTCACTCCGAGGAGCGCGTACCCAATCGCCACGTCGAAGGAGGGGCCGACGGGCTCGTGGAATATCTCGCCGGTGAAGCACGCGAACGGCGTCCCGTAATCGCACATCCAGCCCTGCCCCGTCCTCAGTATGTCGAGGGCTATGCCCTGGTATATCGCATCGTCGAAAAAGA
Source organism: Planctomycetota bacterium (assembly GCA_021803885.1). The sequence continues at coordinate 1,399 of JAJZKY010000607.1, read as the reverse complement.
GCTGTTGCGTAGGTTTTACGAGCAGTATCTCAACGATTACGAAGAGCACGACCAGCCCAACCGCGGCGAGTACGTGCGACCTTCTCACTCCCGCCTTGCCGAGGGCCTCCCGTATATGCCTCCTGCCGCCGACTGCGGATATCAGGAACGCCAATAGCGAGATTACCACTGCAGCAGTGAAGCTGTATTCCTCCAGTCCCGCGCTCAGCATGGCTCACACCCCTGCCCTGTTAGTTATGAAGATGTTGTTGATGAACATGTACTTCGTCTTAGTCGCCTTCATAGTGGCTATCGCGTCCTCCGGTGTCATCACTATCGGCTGTCCGTGGATGTTGAAGCTTGTGTTGAGGACTATCCCCCTCCCCGTGTGCTTCTTCACCCCCTTTATCGCGCTCTGGTATGCAGGATTTTCCGCGCCGACCATGTGCGGCCTCGCCGAGCCGTCGATGTGCATCACCGACTTCGTGTATTCCTGCATCTTCGGCTTTATCATGTACGCCATGGTCATGAACTTGTCGTAGCCTTTGTCGTCGAAATCCAACATCTGCGAAGCCTCTTCCTCGATCATGGATGGCGCGAACGGCTGGTACCACTCGCGCTTCTTCACGTAAAGGTTTAGTTTCTCCTTCACGGATTCCGAAGCGGCGTCGGCCAGGATGCTCCTGTCGCCGAGCGCGCGCGGACCGTATTCCATGCGTCCCTGGAACCACATCAGGTAGTTGCCCTTGGCAAGCAGCTCGGCAGCGTGCGAGGCGTGCTCCGCAGGGCTTTCCCTCTGGACAACCAGGCTTCTGTCCGCTCTTGCTATCTTCTCAGTGTAATCCTCCGTGTAGCCGTCGCCGAGATAGGCGCCGAACTCGTAGCGTTGCTGCCCGTTCGCGAGATGGTTGGCGTAGAGCGCGCTTCCGAGCGCTATGCCTCCGTCGCCCATGTGCGGGAATACGTACCACCTCTTCAGCTGGTCGAGGTTCCTTATCATCATGTTCATCTTCACGTTGGCGAATATCCCTCCAGACAGCACGACGTCGTGGACGTTGAAGCGGTCCATGCAGTTGCTCACGAACTTCGATACGGTATACTCGAGAAGCTGCTGCGCCATGTACGCGAACTGCTCCCTCGGCATCTGCCACGCGAGCCTGCGCAGCATATCGTACTGCTTTGCGGGTCCGTACCTGGCCATCATCTCCGTGCCAACAACCTTGAAGAAGTCCTTGAGGCGGTTCTCCTCGAACGGGAACGGGAAGGAGTAGCACGCCATCGCCATGACCTTACCTTCGTCCTCGAGCTCCCTCATCCCCACAAGGTTGGTGACCTGCTCGTAGAGTATCCCGATAGAGTTCCGCGCCGGTATCGATATCTTCCTGTCGAGATTCCCGTTCTCGAAAATGCTGACTCTTCC
>JAJZKY010000606.1 GCA_021803885.1 Planctomycetota bacterium | reverse complement strand
CTTCACGCATCCAGGTATATATATTTACGATAAAGCAGAAATGAAAGTTCCAGAAAATATACAGTTGACAAGATGGGGTGTTGAGTTCGCCATCCCGATGATTCCTGGGCCAGGGACTTATTCCTGCGGACAGGTGTGAACTTCGTTATTCATTATCGACGGGCCGGGACAGGGCAGGCACGCTCATTTCCGAGTACAAGCGGAGGAATTCGGTTTGCGGCGCTTGAAAGTGCCGTATCAACCTCATACAATCGGTAGAGAGAAATCGAGGTTCCCGTTTATGTCCCGGATACGCTTCACAGCTACCCTTACACTACTATCCGCGTTTTGGGTATATCCGGCCAGCCATGCCTCCGGGCAAGAGGCACAACCGGTCGATGCGTCGCTCACCACTTCGACAACTTCCAATTCCGCTCAGCAGAACCCGTTGAAGCGCAAGTTAAGCGACAAAGAGATCCGCGCCCAGCAAAAAGCGCTGCGCCAGGAATTGAAAGGCCCGTACAAGAAGTGGCTGGATCAGGATGTCCGATGGATCATTACCGACCAGGAGCGGAGAGCGTTCATGGGCCTGTCGAACGATGAGGAGCGGGACGCCTTTATCGAACAGTTCTGGCGTCGGCGCAATCCAGATCCTCAATCCCCGGACAACAGCTATCGCGAGGAAGTTTATCGCCGTATCGCCTATGCCAATGAGCACTTTGCCGCAGGCAAGCCCGGATGGATGACGGACCGCGGGCACATGTATATTGCCTGGGGCCCTCCCACCAGCATCGATGCGCACCCTTCCGGAGGTCAATATGACCGTCCCATGGAAGAAGGCGGTGGCCAGACGCAGACATTTCCATTTGAGACGTGGAACTACAAACATCTCGACGGTATTGGAGACAACGTTGAAATTGAATTTGTAGATAGTTGCATGTGCGGCGACTATCACATGACCTTGAATCGCGCGGAGAAGGATGCTCTTCTGCATGTGCCTGGAGGTGGTCCAACCCTGTGGGAAGAGATGGGCCAGGCCAAGAAAGCCGATCGATTCCGTGGGGGACTCGAACAGTTGGGCAGTGGGCCGATGGCCAGCATGCAGGGCAGCAAAGAGTTCGATCGCCTGGATATGTATGCAAAACTACAGGCCGCTCCGCTGATTAAGTTTAAAGATCTGGATGAATTTATTACCAGCCACAAAGTATTGACGGGTCCATTTTTCCCCTTCGATGTGCGAACGGATTTTGTTCGCGTGACGGACGATACGGTGCTGGTCCCGATCACACTCCAGATTCGCAATCGCGATATCACGTACAACACCAAAGATGGCGTCTCACGAGGCGTCGTAAATATTCTGGGTCGCGTATCGACCATTACCGGACGCATCGCTCAGACGTTTGAAGATACCGTGGAAGTGGATGAACCAGCGGAGTTGCTGCCGAAGACACTGGATAGCAGATCGGTCTATTGGAAGGCGCTTCCGCTACGCCCCGGCCACTATCGCCTCGATGTTGTGATCAAGGATGTGAACAATCCCGATCACATTGGGACGTATGCGCGTGCTTTTATCGTTCCTGAATATGATGACGACAAGCTGGCCGCGTCGTCGCTGATTCTGGCGGACAAAATGCGCCAGGTGCCATCGAAGGACATTGGGACGGGAAAATTCGTCATTGGAAACACGTACATTCGCCCGCGCGTGAGCAGCGCGGCCAGTAAGCCCGTCAGCTTCACCCGCAGCCAGGACCTCGATTTCTGGATGCAGGTCTATAATTTGAAAATCAACCCGAAGACGAAGCAGAATGAGGCTACGGTGCAGTACCGCGTCACGGACATGGGCACAAATAAAACATTGTTTGAGACGACAGAGGCGGCAGCGAAGTTGAATCCGAATTCGGACCAGATGACGCTGGAAAAATCCATGCCACTGGCGGGACTACAGCCGGGCAAGTATCAAATCACCATCAGCGTGAATGATGGAGTTTCCAAACAACAGTTGGCACAATCCGCCCCCTTTGAGGTAACGCAATAGGACCTGCCGCGTCTAACGCGGAGGCATGATGGAATCTCGCCCGTGGAAGTCTTTCGACCCCCCCAGCCGACCTTCCACGGCAGACAAGGGCAACTTAGCGTGAGTAACGCAGTAATAGGGTGAGGCTATCCACACCTAAATTCGCGTTGGCTATCCTGCTTTCGTTGACTGTCCCCGCCCTAGGCGAGGCCCCAGCCAGCGTAAGTGGCGTTGTGCAGAATAACGATCAAGCCCCTCTGATGGGGGCCGTAGTCGAGCTGTTTGGCCAGGACCCCATTCCACTACTCACCGCTTTTACCGATATTCACGGACACTATCAATTCTCCAACCTTGCTCCTGGACGTTACAGAGTTCGCGTGTTGCAGGCGTATTTTGCTCCAGCACAACGAAAAAATATACGTGTTGACGGCACGACCCACGCAATTATCGATCTCACTCTAACTTCGATCTTCAGCATGTCGCAGTGGTTTCCCGCAGTGCCGCGTTCAACTGAAGACCCTGCGGATGACTGGACGTGGACCCTTCGCTCCGGAGTGGATCGCCCGATTCTGCGTTGGGCTGATCCTGCCGACTACGCATCCAGTGAAAAGGACCGCTCCAGACATCCGAGCGGGTCTCGTCCTATAAGCGGGCATGGTGCGTTTACCGGCGGCTCAGCCCAGTTTGGCGATGGAGGTCTGCGTCAGGAAGCGTTGCTGCGCTTGCATCAGGGTGGCGCATACAGCAATGCAGGGGAAGAGGTCCTGCACTTTCAAACCTCCACCACCGGCGCGGCATTCTTCGCGGCTGGAGTGGAGCGCGATCCTGCGCCGGGAGATTCTGTTCGCGCGGTGGCCACCTTCAGGACGCTTCCCGTCGATTATGGGTCAGGCCTGGGTCGTTTGCAGATTCTTCAGATTCGCGGAGGCGAGCAGCTTGCCTTGAGCGATGAATTGCTCGCGCAATTCGGCGCAGAGACAGAAGCTGCCCAGGCCGGTCGGACGGTGACGGCCGCGCTGCCATTTATGGCCGTCCATCTCCAGGAAGCGGGCAACGAAATCAGTTATCGCCTGGCCACCAGCAGCGATCTACAGGAGCTGACGGATCTGGCCTCGGCGGGCGAGGTGCCCGCCATGGCGATGCAGAACGGAACACTCCAGTTGACGCGCGCGCTGCATCAGGAATTTTCCATCCAGCGTAAAGTGGTGGGGATGCAACTGGAGGCGGCGTATTTCTACGATCACCTGGTCGATCCAGTCCTGAACGGATACGGCGATGTGAGTGCCTCAGAATTTGCCAGCGGAGATGTTTTGCTGGATCCTGCGACGGGCGCGTTTCGCTCAGCGGGACCGAATTACGCAGGCGGAGGTTTCCGTGTGTTCGCCACACGCCAGGTGAAGGGAAGCGTCTGGACTGCATTCGAGTATGCGGAAGGTCCAGCCATCGCACTGCCTGCGGGGAGCAGTGTGGCAGGACAGGCCTTCTCAGATGCACTGACTGGCCTGGCAACGGAACGCACGCAGTCGGTACTCTTTAGCATGCATGGCCGCGTGCTCGGATCCAAGACCGGATGGGATGCGGGCTATCGATGGCAGCCGGAAGCCACCATCACCGCAGTGGATCCATTCAATACAGGTTTGAATGCCCCGTTCCTAAGCGTCACGCTTCATCAGCCTCTAGGCAGCACCAACTCCTCGCCGGATAAGCTGGAACTTGAGTTTGCCATGCAAAATATTCTGGCCCAGGGCTATCGGCCCGTCTATATTGTGGCGGGCCAGACCCTCTTTTTTGCGCAGGCTCCAAGATTGGTAACTGGTGGCCTGGCGTTTTCTTTTTGAGGGGCAAATGCCAGTGGAAGCAAAACAACCG
>JAJZKY010000605.1 GCA_021803885.1 Planctomycetota bacterium | reverse complement strand
CCGGCCGTGACAGCGGTCTGCGCCTTGCAGCTCGCGCACTTGTAGCTCCCGTCAGCGACGACCCAGCCGCCGAGATCCTCGCAGCGAGGACATACGAATCCTTTAGGCCAGCGGAGCCACGCGAGGTAGTCCAGACAGTCCTCGTCGGTCGCGAACCATGACTGGAACTCGCCAGCCGACCTCGGATAGTGCACGCCTGCCCGGGGAGAACGCTCCGTCACCCGGTCAGCTTAGTCGGGTCAGATAAATAACCCTAAGGTCTTTTAGGCTGCCCCTTGAAGACTGTAGCCTATGGGGCATCCGTTTCCTGGATCATGAGGTTGGGAGAACATCCACCACGGCCCGGTCAGATGTCGCGAACATTCGTCAGGGAGTGCCGAAGAAGTGGAGTATTCGAGTCCCCACTCTGCGAGGGGAAGCGACGTGAACACCACAAACCTCGCGCCGCCAGAATCGTAGGCACATTGGCGATAGGGAGCGTCAAGCGGGCCTATATGGCCGGTTGCGCGATCCGAGCAATTCCCCTTGGCGGAAGGAGTTGAATGGTGCGAGGAAGAGTGAAGGTCATGAACCGCAAGCTGTGCTTGTATCGTTGCGGTGGAGCTCCAGATCTGTAGGGGCAGAGACAACTCGATGGTCCACGTCGCAGCCGAGAGAGATACGATTAGCATTGACACTGCAAGGAATACCTGCCTAAAGCAAAGCCAGCCGATTAATGTCGCACTTCCTCCAATGATCAGGCAGATTACGGTGGGACCTGCCAGTGATTGTCCGGGGCGAGGGAGTATCCAACCCAAATAGAAGAGTAGGGCGACGAGCATCGTGAGAAGAACGCCCGCCGCGTTTGGAGACAGTCTAGACCGGACGGGAGGTGCAAGCCGAATCTCGGGCGGAAAGTTGTTCACGTGTCGATAATACGGTCTCCACATGTTGATAGTGAGGAGGTCAACCGTTCTTTCCGAAACTTCGATAGCGGGACGGCCAGTTCTACCCGCCACTGCACGGTGGCCGCAGCGTACAGGGCAGCTGGGCTCTGGTAGTCGAGGCTGCGCCGACGCTGGCCGTTGATGATCGAGGCGGCATGATCGGCTTCTGCCTGGTCGACCGCGCCGAGGTCGGTTCCTCGAGGGAACCACCAGCGCCACTGACGATTGAGGTTCTCCACCTGACCCCGCTGCCACGGGCTGTGGGGATCGCAGAACCAGACGTCGATGCCGTAGCTCTCAGCGATGGTCTCCCAGCAGGCCCACTCAGACCCCTGGTCGAAGGTGATCGAGCGCAAGAGGTGGGCAGGGATCCGGTCGAGGCCGCAGGCGAGCCCGGCGAGCATCGCCTCTCCCGCGTAGCCCTCCGGCATGGTGATCCCGAGCGAGAACCTCGTCACCCGTTCGGTGAGCCACAGCATCGAGGAGCGGTTGTTCGCCCCGATGATCTGGTCACCCTCCCAGTGGCCGAGCTCACTCCGGTCGTTGACGGCCTCCGGGCGGGCCGAGATGTTGGGCAGGCCAGGGCGTTCGGAGTCACAACGGCTCTGACGGTGACGTCTGCTGGGACGACGAGACCGCAGACACTCGGTCGCCTTGACGTCGAGCACGCCGGCGAACACGGCGGCGTAGATGCTCTCGGTGCACACCCGGTCGGACACCTCCTCTGCCACCAGATCGGCCCAGATCGCCTCAGGAGACCGGCCGAGGCGGAGCTCTGCGGTTACCCGGTCCCGAAGCGTTCCTGCCACCTCCAGACGGCGAGGTCGAGCCCGGCACCGCTCGGTGGCGGCACGGCGTTCGGCGATGGCGGGACGGTAACGATCTCGGCCTCCGTCGGCGGACACCTCCCGCATGATCGTGGTCGGATGTCGTCTCGTTCTCCGTCCGATCTCGGCCCAACTCGTGGACCGGTCCTCGATCAGCGCGACAGCGATCTCTTCGCGTTCGGGCAGGGACAGTGGTGCACCTGGCATGATTCGGTCTCCAGTGGTCGGTGTCGGTGTGCACCGGTCATCATGACCGGGACCGTGCACCGACTACTGGAACTGGTCGTCCTCCACCTGAGCCAGGTGCTTTCCCTCGGCACCGGGCTGCTTGCCCGGGCGGCGCTTGGCCGCTCGACGTTCTGCCCGGTTGGGAGCCGATGGCTTCTCCAGCCCTTCTTTCGACGGCGGCATCGACGAGTTGCGCGGATTGCGACCGAGACGCTCCTCGAGATCGGCGAGACGGGCTTCAAGCTCGGCAATGCGTGCCGCCTGCTGCTCGGCCAACAGCTCAAACGCAGCGACTTGATCCTTCAGCTCCTCGTAGGAGACCTCGTCAGAGAACGGAGAGCCATCGTCGGTCGGAATTCCCAACGATACGCGCGGCTAATTCCCAGGTGGCGGATGGTGCGCTCGGGTGACCTGAATACGTACTATAGTGTTTGTTGCCATGTTGATGACGTCTCCCCTAGATAGCAAGGACCTCTTTAAAGGTCCGTCTATCACTGGCGCAATAGCAACCCTTCTTTCCATTCTGGGAGCGTCGCGCCTAAATACGTTTTGCGTGTCGGTTCTGTACCGTATCCGGTCCACGGTGGACATTCCGGGGGAGATCGCTCGCATCCAGTGGATAGCCTCTGTAATGACTATGCGTGCTCGCGTGCGGTGGGCAATTCCGGCAGTCGAAGCCTTCGTCGAAGAGCTGGTATTTCGCGGCGGGATATTCCTGGATCTGAGTAGTGCGGGCGCACCCTGTGCCGTCGCAGCGATAGCGTCTTCGCTTCTCTCCTGCGCCGGTCAGGTCGTTCTGCTGTCGACCCCTGTGCAAATATATATAATGGCCTCGGCCAGTCTTACCCTTGGTATCGTCGGATACTTACTGGTGACAACGATGGGGAGGATGTCCCACTCGGCGTGGAATTTGTGTGACGGTCCCGAGTGGCTGAGCTATGCGGCCGGCTCCTGGTCGGCACTGTAGTTGGGGGGTGTGATGGTGATCCGGACGTGCTCGTCGAGTGCGTTCCGAAGGGCGTGCAGGTGCATGTGGCCGTTCACTCGGCGGAACTGCTTCTTCGCTTCGAGGAGACCTGCGGCACACCACCGGAGCGCCATCGTGCCCGACTCCCAGCGCTTCACGTTCCTCGAGTGGTCCCGGCAGATCTCGATCATCGACTCCACCGCGTTGGTGGAGCGCAGCGTCCGGGCAAGGGTCGGCGGGACGCCGAGGCGTGCGACGGTGAAGGTGTCGGCCAGGCCCTCGCGCAGGCTCCCTGCCGCTCCGGGGTGGGCGTGGTCCAGTTCTCTCGCCAGCGCTTCGAGGTCGCCCTGGCCGACCAGGGGATCGGGGTTGCGGTAGGCGGCTCGCATGCGGGCCTCCGCCACGCGGGCGACCTTGTCGGGCAGGAGGCGCTTGACGTTGCGGATCTTGTGGAGCTGGCACCGGGCGATGACCGGGTGGTCGAAGACGGCCTTCACCGCGCTGGCGAGCGCCTTGGCGCCATCGAGGACGCACAGGATCGGCCGGGTGACACCCAGTCCCCGGTCACGGAGGCCGACCAGAAGGCCGGTGACAAGCGTCGAGTTCTCGGTGTCGCCCTCGACCACCCCGAGGGGGTGCTTCACTCCCTCGATGTCGATGCCGACCGCCACCACACAGCAGTGACCTGCGAAGTTGACCCCGTCGACCATGAGGGCGACGAGATCCAGCCCGCTCAGGTCGGCTGCCATCAGCTCGGCCAGTGCCGTCTCGGTGGTGGCCACGAAGCGCCGGGAGATCGCAGAGCGGGACGTGCCCCGGCTCTTCGCCTCGATCGCGGCTCCCACCGGCTCCAGCCCGGCGCCGTAGCGGCGGGTCGAGACCTTGGCCAGCATCTTCTCCATGGCCATGCGTCCGAGCAGCTCGGTCG
>JAJZKY010000604.1 GCA_021803885.1 Planctomycetota bacterium | reverse complement strand
GTACTGCCCGCTGGGCCGGCCCGGATCTTCTGTATACGCTTCGCACAACAGCGCCAGTGTGCCGCGGTCAGCTCCGGCCGACGGCTCAATAACATGCGGGAAGTAACGCTCGTTGGCTTCCTGATCGAAGTACTTGAGTTTATCGCCGAGGCCCGAAAACTGCGCATGCTGCCTTAAATCAAAATCAGTGCGATGAGCCACCCCTTCCAACTCGCCGAAGCCGGGGTCTGTAAACGGAAACTTGTACTCAATGTCGCTGGTACCGGCGCCTTCTTTGGCGTAATGAGCGAGTTCATCGCGATCGTGCTCGCGAAGCTGCAGGTTGCTGCCGGCAAGGCCGATGCTCTGCCACCACTTAAACCGGGTGTCGCGCCAGAATTGGTACCACTCAACGGCGGTTTTGGGATGAATAAAAAATTCAATCTCCATCTGCTCAAACTCGCGCGACCGAAACGTAAAGTTGCGCGGCGTAACCTCATTGCGAAACGCCTTGCCGATTTGCGCTATGCCAAACGGCACCTTCACGCGGCTGGTGTCGGTAACGTTGCGGAAGTTGGCAAAAATGCCCTGGGCGGTTTCAGGCCGCAGATACGCCATCGAATCGTCGTTCTGCACCGCACCCACAAAGGTTTGGAACATCAAATTAAATTGCCGCGGCTCGGTGAGCGAGCCTTTCTTCTGCGTGAACGGAGATGGCACCAGGGCCGCACTGCTCTTAAGCAGCGCCCCCGGAACGGCCGCAATAGTTGCCCAATGCTCCTCATTGCTGCGGCCATCGGTAAGGCGCAGATGCGTTTGCCATTCTGACGGATTTTTGTAAGGGGCGCCGGCTTCTTTCAGCAGTTTTTTGCCTTGGCTTTGCAGGTATTCCGTTGCCTCTCCAGTGGATGCCGCCACCACCGTAAGCACGGGCGCTAACCCGCCGGCAATAGCTTGCGGTAACGCGGCGGCAGCCCTGGCTTCATCAGGCTCATTGGCGGGCAGTACAAACAACCCAAAAAGCTGGTCCGCCCGGAAACGCTGCTTGGTTTCGCGGTCGTCTACCATGGGGTCGTTAAAGCCGGTGGCATGGCCCGATGCTTCCCACACGCGGCGGTTCATAATAATGGTGCAATCCAGCCCGACCATGTCAATCGGGTGGCCATGGGGGCCAACGGGCGGGCAGCGAACAATATCCTGCCACCAGGCATCCTTTAAATTGCGCTTCAGCTCCACACCCAGCGGGCCGTAGTCCCAAAAACCATTGATACCGCCATAAATTTCGGATGATTGAAAAATAAATCCGCGCCGCCGGCATAGCGCCACCAGCTTATCCATCTTGCTTGTAACGACCGGTTTATCGGCCATGAATATGTTCCTTCCTCAGCCAGCGGCCGGCAACAGAGTGTCATGTATAGGGTGTTGGTCAAGCCCGCCGCAACCCGCGTAAAAAGCTCACACCTGTCATTTTAAATCGGCTTGTTTGTCAGGTTGCGCGTTGCAGAGCAATCTCAAATCTCAAATCTGAAATCACCCCTACGCCCCGGCCGCGGCGGCATCCGCCGGCTTGGGCTGCGGATTGTAGCGGCTGCCGATAACGGCCATGCGCTTGTTCACCTCACCCGGAGCTTGTTTGCGCAGTTTGCCCGCCAGCAGCACACCCGCAAACAACAGCACATTGCCCAAAAGCAGCCAGCCGCGATGTTCTATAATGCCGCGCTGCTTAAGCTCCACAAACACCGCCGCCATCAAAAACGTGCCCAGCGACAGCGGTATCATGCCGCGCCATGCAAGGTTCATAAGCTGATCAAACCGAAACCGCGGCAGCGTCCAGCGAATCCACATGTAAAAGAACAAAAAGCCCACGACCTTCGCCCAGAACACTACAAACTTCAGCAGCACTCCACCCCAGCCCGCAACCGCCGGCTGCGAGCCATGATAAATAAGCTTGTCGAGCCAGGGCAGATGCCACCCGCCCAAAAACAGCGCTACCGCCACCGCCGAGCCGGTAATCATCGAAGAATATTCAGCCAGAAAGAACAGCGCAAACTTCATCGAAGAATATTCGGTATGGTACCCGCCCACCAGCTCCGACTCACACTCCGCCAGGTCAAACGGCAGCCGGTTGGCCTCCGCAAATATGCAGGTGATAAACAGAAAAAACGCCACCGGCTGCATAAACACGTTCCATGCCGGCACGAACGACAAACTCGAAAAATAACTCGCCTGATCACCCGTAATGCTGCTGAGCTTAAGCGTGCCGGCCACCACCGCCACCGACATCAGCGAAAGCGCCAATGGAATTTCGTAGCTCACCATTTGAGCCGTCGCTCGCATGCCGCCCAGAAAACTATATTTGCTGCCCGAAGCCCAGCCGCCCAGCACCACGCCGTAGACGCCCAGGCTTGCCGCCGCCAGAACAAACAGCACGCCAATATTAGGATTGGCCACCATCACCGCAATATTATGCGGAAACGCCCAGCCGCCGATAAAGGGTATCCACTCCGGCAGCTTGGTGCCGGCGGCCAGAAAGCCGCCCCAAGGTATAACCGCAAAGCCGCACAGCGCCGGGGTAATAATGACAATCGGAGCCAGCATAAACAGCCAGCGGTCGGCATTGGCCGGTATAAACTCCTCTTTAAGGATGAACTTTACACCGTCGGCGATGGGCTGCAGCAGGCCCTGCGGCCCGACGCGATTGGGGCCGATGCGGTCTTGAATCCAAGAGGCGGTTTTGCGTTCAAGCAAAATGAGATACGCCACCAGCCCCAAAATCACATGAAACACCACCACGGCAAACACCAGGTGAGCAATAAATATTCCGACCATGCAAGCCAACTCCGGTAAGGCCCCTTGTTAAGGCCCCTATCTTATACATTCACCGCCGGCATACAAGCGAAACAGGCCGCCCAAAGCCGCCGAACCCGAAAGTTCAACGCCCGCCCCCGGCAACCTGGAATCTGAAATTGAATATTTGAGATCAGCAATCCTGCAAATCTACGATTTCAGGTTTACGTTTTTAAGGGTTTTGATGTCTGAACTTAACCCATCCAACGTCCCGCAAACCCTAATTCTGACATCTTGAAATCTCAAATCTGAAATCTTAAATCCTGAAATCCTGAAATCCTGAAATCTTAAATCCTGAAATCTCAAATCGCCCCAAAAAACCCACTCACATTTTCCCACGTTATTTTTGCAGGCTCAATTATAACTTGCCACCGCCGTTCGACCCGGCCACAATACTGCAACAATTGCCCGCTTACGCATGGAGCGACCCATGACCTACGAACGCTTTGAAGACTTGCCCGTCTGGCAGGCGGCAATACAACTCGCCGTGCAAGTGTACCAAACTACCGACGCAAGCTGGTTCGCCAGCAAGGGTGATCTGCGCAATCAGCTTCAGCGGGCCGCCCTTTCTGTCTCCAACAATATTGCCGAAGGTTTTGAGCGCGGCACCACGTCGGAACTGCTGATGTTTTTATATATCGCCCGTGGCTCCGCCGGCGAAGTGCGCAGCGCCTGCCGCTTTTCCGCCGCCCTGCTCGGCCCCGCCGCCGGCCCGGCCCATGCCTCGCTCGCCGCCAACATAAACCAATGCGTCGCCGCAGCCGAACGCGTATCGCGCCAACTACGAGCTTGGGCGGCAAGCCTGCAAGACGGCGACATCGCCGGCCAGCGCCACCTCACCAGCCAGAGCAAGCAGGACTATCAGATGGCCAAATGAGCCGCCGCGTTCAGCGCTCATGTGCGCGAAGTAACCGACCAGGCTGTCGCCGCAGCCGTCCGCCGCAATCAGGATCCATCGCAGGCCGCACCGCCGAATAGTCCCAAGCCGCAATGAATCTCAATTTTTAATTCAGCCGTCATTAACATCTCGCCCCAGGCAAACGCAAATTTGCCATC
>JAJZKY010000603.1 GCA_021803885.1 Planctomycetota bacterium | reverse complement strand
GTTGGCCGTTCCAGAAGGGCTATAGGGTGAGTTGAGGAGGAGCAGAGGTGTCAACAGGGTTTCCTGAGTGACTACGGCGCGATCGCACGTCGTATGGAACACCAAGAGGTAACCTATGAGAAGACTTGCTGCAACCACCCCAACGATTACGACGGTCCACAACTTCTTCTTCGTTGGACCCTGAACGGGCGTGAGACTTCTTTGCCCATTCAACTTGGATCACCACCGATAAGCCTTCCGCGGGGCGCTAACCCTTCACGACCTCGTCATGTCCCATAGGAGGCCATTCCCCACAACGTATTGAAGCTACTTGTGATGACGTCGTAGACCGCAATCCTGAAATGAACCATACGAACACTCGTCACCTGTACCCAAGATTGGCTCACCGGGCCGAACATGCGATCTGTGTCCGTCAAGTTCTGGGAATCACGAAGCCACCCTATAAAGGAACTGTTTTGAACGTAAATGGGTTGGTCGGTCGGGGTCAGTAAGAAGAGGCCCCGATTGATTTGAATTACCTGAATCCCGTCCTTTGTAAGGGCAACGCTCGATAGATCCGCCCCGGCGCTCTCACCGCCACTGACGAGGATCGGGTTCGCGCTCGTTCCCTTCGAACGTCGTCAATATATACATTGTTGCCCTTGACAATGGCAACGTGACCTACACCGAGGACATCCGCATCCGCGGCCACCTCTACCGCTACGAGGTCGAGGGCTACCGTGACGGGAAGACCGGCAAGGTCCGCCACCGCCGGAAGTATCTCGGGCGGGTCCACGTAACTCCGGACGGAGGCAAGCGCCTCCGACCCAAGCGTTCCCGCGACCCGAGCGTCGAGCAGATCCTTCCGTTCGGGGACCTGGCTCTCCTCTACGACACCGCCGAGAAGCTCGACGTGGTCGGGGTCATCGATCGGTTGGCGCCTCGTCCCGAGAGCACCCCTACGGGAGCCGCGGTTCTCCTGCTGGCCATCAACCATCTCGTGGGACGTGTCGCTCTCGACGACGTGGCGGAGTGGTACGACCAGAGCATGCTCCGTCAGTGGATCGGGAAGGAGTCGGAACGGTTCACCGAGGAGCGACTCTTCGCGGTGCTCGACTCCATCTGCCACCGCGAGGAGAACTGGATGTGGGACAAGACGTGGTTCATCTCCGACGCCCTGCGCCGCAAGGCGGAGGAGCTCTGGGGACCGGAGAGTCGGTACGTCTACTACGATCGGACCCAGCTCCTCTTCCACGGCGAGCAGTGCTACTACGCGGACTTCTCCTACGCGCACGGGGAATCCGAGGACCGACGGAAGATCGGGATGGGGGTGGTAGTCCGTCGGGGGGACGGATTCCCGGTGATGTACCGGGTCTACCGGGGGAACCAGGTGGACGTGAGCACCGTGAAGGAGGTGAAGGACCGGCTGAAGGCAGCCGGACTGAAGCGGCTCATCGTGGTGATGGACCGGGGGATGTCGAGTGACGACAACATCCGTGAAATGGTGGAGGCCGGCTACGAAGTGGTGGTCGGAGTCTCGGCGAGGGAGAAGGTCTTCGAGGAGTTGGTGGGGTCGTTGACGGATGACGAGATCGAGCGACCCGAGAACCGTCTTCGGCGGGGAGATCGGGTCTTTTGCCTGGTCGAGCGGGTGCTCCCGGTCGAAGGACGGCGGAGGAAGTACGTGGTCTACCAGGACCCACGGGTGCGAGGAGAGGAGAAGGCGGGCCTGTTGCGGGCGCTGGAGGAGCGGGAGGAGCGGCTGAGAGAGGTCCAGCGCGAGATGGAACGCCCTCGGGAGGGTCGGGGGAAGGTCCCGGACTGGGCCGGCCGTGTGGGAGAGATCCTGGCCGGGATGGGGAAGTACGTGTCGTGGAAGATCGAGGGAAGCCAACTGAGCTGGGAGGTCCAGGAAGGAGAGGTGAAGAAGGGTCTCTCGCGACTGGCCCGCGGCGTGCTGATGAGCACGTCGGTGGGACTCCCGAAGGAGGAGTTGGCCCACGCCTACTTTGACAAGGACGAGGTGGAGAAGGTCTGGCGGGTGGGGAAGGGCGCACTGGGCCTGACGGGGGTCAAGCACTACAAGCGGGACCGGATCGTTTCGTATCTGCTGGTTTGCTACGTGGCGTATCTTCTCTGGGTGGCGGTCCGTCGACGGCTGAGGGAGGCCCGGATTCCGTTGAGCCCCGAGAAGGCGATGATGCGCTTACGCCGTGTCGAGGTGGTGCGCTTCCGGGTCGGCGATCGAGAAACGTATGGCATCCCGCGCCCGGTGTCCCACGAGGCCCGGATGCACCGGGAGTTCGGATTGGCCCGTCTCCTCCCTGTTGCCCTTAACTGAGACGGGATTCAGGTAACTGATTCCTCCTGTTCAAAGTCGAAACCCTTAGATCTCCCGTGTTCCGTGGCCTTAGCTGATAATTATGGCGAACTCAGAACACGAGTCCGAGGCTGAGGATGAGCCGGTACCGTCCCAACGGGCTCTGGATGGCTCCGCCCCAGAATTCGAGGAGCGCTTTCGACGTTTGCTCGCCACAATGGCCCTTACGGATATTAATGGCGGCCCGACCTTTGTGATAGGGGGCCACCAAGTAGATGCGTGTGGAGGAATCGAGGACTGCCTGGTAATCTTTGACTGCACGATTCGAAAGGGCACCCGCGCAACGACCAAACGACTCCGCGGCAAGATCGAGCAGTGGCGAGGAAAGTACAGCACCCTCTTGGAGGGAGTCAAAAACCACCCACTTTACTCAAAATACCGACACGTCACGATTGCTATCGCTGCAAATGCCAAGGTTGCCGATGTGGACATTCAGTACGGAGAGAGAGGAACTCCACGAATCCCTATCCTTTCCCAACAGAATCTTGAATACCTCGCCGAGATTGCGGACGATGTTGGGCCGTACGCCAAGTTTAGACTTGCATCCCTTCTAGGTGAAAGGATTCCTAGGAAAGCACAAAGCGTTGCCGCGATCGAGGTCCGCGATCGTGACAAGACCGCGTTCACTTTTGCACTTGACGCGAGGTCAGTCGCAGAGCTGGCTTTCGTGCCTCAGGCAGAGGCCGGATTCAAGCTGTTTTACCAGCGGCTTGTGAAGAAGGCGAAGATTACTGCGATATCCGAATACGTTCAGAAGCAGAGCCGTCCTTTTCCGAATTCCGTCATTCTCGCGGTAAACGAGCTACCGATATTCGAACCCTCATCTCCCGAGACTCGAAGCGACGACGTCGCAGTCCCTCGCTCCGGCCGCTTGCAGCTGCCAAAGGACTTTGGGTCCTGCTGGGTCGTTGACGGCCAGCACAGGATTTACGGCTCAGCAATGAGTGCACGCAACACGAATTTGATTGTTACGCTCTTGCACGCCACCGACCTCGAGAAAGCGAGGTACTTCCTCGATATTAACGCTAACCAGACGAAGATCGATTCGGATCTCAAATGGGACCTCCGGGCGCATCTGATGCCCGACGACCCCGAAGGACGGATTTCTAAGGCGGTCCAATCGATTGACGACATGGACGGCCCACTTCGTGGACGGATCAAGATTCCTCACAAGGGAGTCGGACGATCACGCCCGTTGAAGCTCTCAGGACTTTGTGATGCCATCTTGCGGAACCGACTGCATGAGACCCTCCAGTACGACTGGAGACATCACGAGTTCGTGACGGCGCTCTCAAAGGATCTTAACAACTGGTTTCTGGAAGTCGACGCAAAAGTCCAGGATGGAAACATTAAGAGAGCATTCCTATTCGATAACAGCGGTCTAAGTGTTCAAATCATTCTTTTCAAGCGCATAGCTAAGAAGCTGGAGCATTCACGGCCAACCGTTGCCCAGTTGATGCGGTATGCGGAAGCCCTTTCAAGCTGGATTGGTCAGTTGGATCCGGGCGAGTCCGGTAAGCTTGCGACT
>JAJZKY010000602.1 GCA_021803885.1 Planctomycetota bacterium | reverse complement strand
GTGCGTGCGGACGGCAGAACCTATCGGGTCCGAACCAGCCACGTGGAGCGCGTGGAACAGGGAAAGGGCAAGCGGTCTGCCATTCTGACGGGCGGTGGCGCGGGCCTGGGCGCCATCATCGGAGGCCTGGCGGGCGGTGGCAAAGGAGCCCTGATTGGTGGCCTGCTGGGCGGCGGCGGTGGCGCGGCGGGCAGCGCGTTTACTGGAAACAAGGACCTGGTGATTCCTGCCGAGAGCATCCTAACTTTCGACCTGGAGCGCAGTTTGATGGTGAATCCATAGGCGGAGTTCCATTTGACGATCATCTAGTTGTGGGGGAAAACAGTACGAGGAGCGGACGATGAACACTCGGAGGTGGCAACATTTCACTGCCATGGCGCTGATTGGGGATGGGATGATGGCGATTGTGCGGCCTCATCGAGACGCACAGGCGTGGAACGTGGGGCCAAAGCCGTGGCGTGGCCTGATGCGCTATATGGCTGATCATCCAACGCTGACCCGGTGTATCGGGGTAGCCCAGGTGGTAGCCGGAATCATGTGGGCGACACGGGAAGAAAAGATCCTGGATAAATAGAGATCGCTCCTCAGGGGCGAAGGAGACCCACCCGCGGCAAGGATCGGGCAATGCCCGCGGCGCTTTGCATCCTTGCAGGCAATCAACATTGCGAGATCGGCAACACGGGCACGGAAGCCCGGGCCAGCGAGTTCGCCCGATTACGAAGTCGACTGCATCGGCATTGCGGCACTACGGACCCATGCTGGTGGCGTCGCATGGATTGTAGCCGAGCGAGGACGCACTGACGGGCGTCGGCGGAGTGGGCGGAGTGGCCCATGGAACATTCGTAAAGTCGAAAAAGTCCAGCAGGTTGGGTTGCGCGGCGTCGCGCGCCGTCAGATTGGCGGAGGGTCCGATAAACCGGTTCTCGACAAATTTAATTACCGCTGTATGATCCATGGGCACGTGCGAAACATAGTGTTTGCGGGTGAACGGAGAGACAATCATGTTCGGCAAGCGGAACCCAAGTTGCGCGGCAAAGCCATAGACCGCCGCAGCGTCGCCGGAATTGGCCCCAGGATCACTCGTCGCGAGATCGCAATGAATCGTCGGGGTGCCGGGAGTCGGCGGCACGCACGGTTTGTAGCTGTCGGCATTCACCGCAATTGAGGAAATATCGGGTATCGATCCAAGCGACGCGTCGGTGAAGTCGTTGGAGTGACCGGGAACGGGCGGCACGTGGTCGTATGGGCCGCCACCCTCATCGTAGCTAAAGAAGAAGGCGGAATTCTTCCATTCCGGGCTGGCCATAAAGGCGTTGATCACTTTGGCTGCCTGCGCCTGACCGATCAGGATCGATGCGTTCGATCCTGGGTGCTCGTCGCTGATCCCGTATCCGGCTTCAATGAAAGAAAAACTGGGAAGCGTGCCGTTTGTGAGGTCGGTGTAATACGTCGACAATGGGGCAATGTGCGCTGTATCGATACAGAAGGAGTTTGTCGAATCGCCGACCACGCTGGATGGCTGCAGCGGCGCGGTACAAGTTCCGGTCGTGTTCGCGTGCAGGTACTGATACGCATACGTCAAGTGGGTGAAGTAGATCGCTGGATAATCTTTGTTGCCCCCACCCGGGCAGTCGCCGTCGGCCTGACAAAATCCGTCGGTGGAGGTGTAATAGATCTTCCATGACACCTTCGCCTGGTCAAGCTCCTCAAAAATATTGTTGATATTCAGCGAGCCGAGGTGATCATTGCCCGGGTCTTCGACCAGACCCTGGGTTGTGCCTCCGGTATAAACCGCGATGCGATTGGAAATGCTCTTGCTGGATACCGGTGAAAACCAGCGGTCGGAGACGGCAAACTGTGAGGCCATGAAGTAGTAGTAGTTGAGGAAGGTCTGGTCGTAGTATCCCATCGAACGCTCGCCGGTCAGATCGGTGAAGTTGCCGGAGCAAGTGCCGATCTTGGCGCAGTACTTCGCGAAGCCCTCCGCGTTATGGACGAAGCCATTCATCGTGATTGGACGTGTGGTCAGGCGATCGTAAGCCTCTACTTCTCCGTAGCTTGCGAGCCAGTCCGAGGTTTCATCGTCAATGCAGGTGGTCTTGAATTTGTAGAGGTTATAGACGTCGCCTTCGTCGTCCTTGTTGCTGATAGTGGTCAATTTGTCGTCAACGCCATCGACGTTATATGTGTTCCCGTCGTCGCCCATGTTCCAGGCTTGCCCGTTTGTCGAGTTCGCTTTCCGATACGGATTTAGCATGCCGAAGTAGTTGTCGAAGGTATGGTTCTCCTGCAGCATGAAAATGACGTGTTGGATGGCGTTCGCGCTGCCCGCCGGAACCACGGTTACGGTTGCAGTAGCAGTGGTGCTTCCCATGGAACCGCTAGCTTGTGCCGTGTAGGTGGTTGTCGAGGTTGGGCTGACTGCCTTCGTTCCGCCAGTTCCAGACAAGGTATAGGAGCTGCCGTCGGTCCCGGTGATCACCACTTCGGTGGCATCCGTGGCGGTGGCGGTCAACATGGAGGAGCTGCCCGACGAGATGGAGGGCGGATTTGCGGTGAGAGTGACGGTCGGCGTCGACGATGCCTGGACGGTGAGGTTGACGGTGGTGTACAAAGATCCCCCGCAGTAGTCCCACTCCTGGATGACCGTGTGCTCGTAGCCAGGATTTAGACTCATCTCGGTATTGATACTCGTCGAGTTATGGGCGACGTAGATCAATTTGTTGTTGACGTAGATGCCCATGGACGCCACGCCTTTGGAGCAAGTGTTCGTGCTAGCGGAGGCAACGTAATGCACCGGGGAAGGCACAGTGCTGTTTGGTAGCGGCGAGGTGACGATGACGCCGGGATGGGCGGCAACGGTGATGGCGATCGGGGTAGACGCCGTGCCTCCGCAATTGTCAGTTTCTGAAACCAAGGTGCTGTGCGGGCCGGTACTGATGGGAATGGAGGTATTTAGGCTGGTCCCATTCACGGTATCGACGACCTGGCCGTCGACGCTGACGCTCATCGAGGCGATACCGCTGGAGCAGGCGCTAGTACTTGCTGTCGCTACATAATTCACGGGGGAAGTGACGGTACTGTTGTTGACTGGAGAGCTGACCACGACGCCGGTTTGGGTAGGCGCGGCTACGGTGATGTAGATCTTTGTATAGGTCGAAGTGCCGCAATAATCCCATTCCTGGACGACGGTCTGGTACTTGCCCGGACTGAGGGCCAGAGTGGTGTTTAGGCTAGCTGCATGTACTGTGTACTTGAGAACATTGTCGACGTAGATGCCCATGGCCGCTAAGCCTTTGGAGCAAGTTGGCGCGGTCCCGGTGGCAATGTATTGCACGGGAGAGGTCACGGTTTGACCATTGCCCGGACTACTGATTGTGACGGCGGCGAAGGCAGGAGCGGCGAACAAGAGGAACATTGGAGCGAGTGCGTAATTCTTCATGGCTTGCCTCTGCAAATTCATTTGCGGGTGCGCACAGTCGTGGGGAAGAGGGTACAAGGCTTGTTCTGTCGCTCAGGGAGCTGTCGTAGGGGTTCACAGGCTTCTTGGGAATGCGAATCAAGCACACCTATAATAGTGCTTCTGATGGCAGTTGATCGGTTTAAGATGTCCCGCGCCCAATTTTTAATCGTTTCATGAAAACGTCGGCCCTTCGGTTCAAACAATTGGCGGCGGAGAGCGATGTTGCATGGCCTTGAGGTGAATTGAAAGCGGGAGTAGTCTTGGCGAGGAACGATCTCCCTATCCTTTGCGATGCAGCCGGTGAGAAAGTTCGCAAAGTGTATAGAAAAGGCTGCGACGTGGATTCGAGGACGAGGGTGATTCCAGTGAACGCAATCTCAGTAAGGTGGGCCAATGAACTTTGAAGTGCGGGACATCTTAAACCGATCAAC
>JAJZKY010000601.1 GCA_021803885.1 Planctomycetota bacterium | reverse complement strand
GTAGTTGTGGTCGGTGATGCCTCCAAAGTGGCGGCTGGAGTCGTCGTGGTCGTGGTGGTGGTGATGGCCGCACCCGTAGCAGCTCCTGCTGCTGCTGCTGTCGTCGTCGTCGTCGTCATTGGCACACTGGCCGAAGCGCTGGCCAATGTCGCTGTCGCTGCCGCCACCGCTGGAGCGGCCATGGGTGGCATCATCCAGGGCATCATCATTTGTGGCATGGCGGCCGCGGTCGCCGCCAAAAGGGGATGGTTGGCCGGAGCTGTCGCTGTCGCTGCTGAAGTTGCTGGAGGCATGCCCATAAAGGGTGTCATGCCCCACGGAGACGGTGTCATCATGGTGGGAGCGGCTCCTCCGGTTGGTGCATCGCCGCCAATGAGCATGGGTACCATCATCATGACTTGATTGTTGCCGACACTTTGGGGTGCCATCATGGCTTCTTTTAATTTGGCCGCCGATTCTTCGCCAGCCTTGCGGGCCGCTTGCAAATCTTGTTCCAATTGAACAATCGTTGTCTTGCGTTGTTGATTGCCCTGAAATAAATTATTCAATAATTGCACGGTCCGTCCAATTAATTCGACGCGATTGCTGGGACTGTATGCCGGCAAGCCGCGGGATTCTTCGGGATCTTCGGTTTCAATACGACGTAGCAATTGCGTCAATTCAGTAAACTGCTTGTTGACATCACAGCGTCGTTGTTTTTCGCGACTGCGTTTGCGTTCGGTCCGCGCCAGGATCGTAGTGATCTTGTTGTGATTCGTATCGTCCTCGCCGGCACTGTCTGTCAGGTGAATAGTACGGTGGTGGTGGTGGTGGTGGTGGTTGTTGTTGTTGTTGTTGTTTTGGTGGCTGGAGTCGCCAGCTCTCTTTCCCTGACTCCTTTCTGATTCTCGCCGTGGAAGTTTGGCTGGGCGAGCCGCCGCGGCAAAAAAAGTGGCCTCGTGTTCTTCTTCTTCTGGTTCGTTGTGATTATTATTACTATTATTCTTATTACTATTCTTATTATTATTGGTGTGAAGAGTAGCCGAAGTAATGGTCGGATCATGCTCAGGATGATGACCCTCCTCTTCTTCTTCGTCGTCGTCGTCGTGATGATGATGATGATGATGATCATCATCATCATCATCGTGCAAGACACCTCCTAATAAATCATGAATTTCTTCGGCCGTAAAATCATCCGAATGGGCCGAAGAATGAGCCGGGGCGTCAGACGGAAGAGCATAGTGGTGATGATGAAGAGTCGCAACGTTGTGCCATTCGGACGAGTGATGTTGTTGTTGTTGTTGTTGCAATCGGTGTTCACCCGGCGGCAACCGACGATCGGGATGATTGTGCGGCGGCGTGTGCGGAGAATGCCGCTGTGGTCGCAGAGGAGAAGAATGGTGTGGTCGGTCTTCGGGTGTCATGACGATGATACTGATGATACTGATGATGATGATAATGATAGCTCTCGTCCCAAGTTTCGTAACGACAACGACAACCACCTGCCACCGTTCGACAACAGCCACTTTTCCGCAAATCACCACCACCGACACCACAACCACAACTCGTTCGTTCGTTCGTTCGGCGCCGCGCCGCACACCGGTCGTTGCACGTGCGCGTCGTCGATCGTCCGTCCTCGGCACTTCCTAGCGACTTGAAGATGAAGAAAACCCTGGAGAGCCTCGTCCCCTCATATTTATTTCTAACCTTACTTTGTTGGACCGAGAGGAAAGGATCCTTTGACTGCGGGGCCACCGCCGCCGCGTTGATAGTCACATGACTACTACTACTACTACTACTACTACTACTACTACTACTACTACTACTACCAATACGCGTGTGTGCTCTACTTTGCTGGCCGTGGGTGGGTCGGTGGTGGATCGTCGTTGGATCCTTTCCTTGTCATTATCATATACATTCATTATCATTCTCCAAGTGTGCATCATCATTATCAAAACCAAGCAAGCAAGCAAGCAAGCAAACGAACGAACGAACGAACGAACGAACGAACGAACGCATTGTCCTTGCCATTGAGCAGAGCCTACACTACCAACCAACCATTCGTAGCATTCATCATGAGTGACAACGACCACCACGACGGCGACGCCGCTGAATCTTCTTCCGGGGCACGTCCAAGCGAGGACAATAGTCTCTTTGCGGGTTTGAGCCTGTCACCTCGAACCAAGTCATCCGAGACAACAGCAAAGTCAACCACAACGATGATTCGGGAGAACCAAGATGTGGGGGTGACGGCAGCGACGACGGTTTCTCATCCGGCGACCCCCAAAGTAAGCAATGCGCGACGGACCGTTTCGCCGTCGTTCATTCCTGCGGAGGAGGAGGAGAAGGAACAGGAGAAGTATGATGACAACAACAATGCCACGTCGTCGTCGTGGAAGCCAGAGTCGAATGGAACAACAACGACAGCAACCGCTCCGCCCGAGATCGTGACCAAGGAGGAGGAAGCGGCGACACCGGTGCGCGTGGCACCTCGACCGTCTCCTCCCCCTCCGGAAGATCTTGTCCGTCGCAAATGCCCCTATTGTTGCGAATAAATCCTTCTCTGGTCATTCGGCGCTCTTCTTTTATTGCCGGGTTGTGCAGATCAGTGTTCAGCATAATAATAGAGAATGCCAAAATAAAAGCAACATCGGCCGTAGGGAAGACATCTGGATTCTGCTCCGTGAAACGTTCCGCAAACTTTTCCATGATGCGATCAATCTGTAGAGCAAGGAAGCAACACTGTCAGCACGGCCAACGACGCGATCAGGATCAGGCGATGGGATCGTACGTACCTTTTGCGCTTCACCAGGTAGTCGAAACCCACTCAAAAAATACCGAATGGCATCATCAAAGGGTAAGCCCGAAAAGTCCAAGAGACGCACGTACTCATGCAACACGCGCAGACTAAAACCACCTTGATATTCGGCTTCACGTCCCAGATACTCTCCAATTTGCGTCTTGTCAAATTGATCTTTGCTTTTCAACAAAAAGCGCGCCACATCAGTCGCATCCTCCGGATCAATGTGTCCGCATTTGGCGGCATAGGCAATACCAGCCGACGGCTTTTGATTAAACCGCAGGATGACTTCGGACTCTTCGGCTCGTCGCTTCTTTTTCGAGCCATAAATTTCTACCAAGGTTTGTTTTCCACTTGGTGACGACGAGGAAACGTCTCCTGGTCCCCGGGATGGCGAGGTTGGTGGAGACAGGGCCGGCTCCAAGCCACTGCCCTCCGTCGTCGGGGCAGCCGCCAACGAATCCTTCTCCACGTGCTGTTCCACGGCAGGGATCGACGAGGTGGTGGAGGCGGCCGTGGCGGGGGAGGTTGGCGACGTTCGCGGCATGGGTTCCACAATACTTGAATGCAAACTCGCCAAAACTTGTCGCAGCGCCCGCATGGCATCCAATCGCAATTCGCGACTTTCATTCCGATGTTTTTCCATACGCGCGGCGGATGCTCCGCCCATGAATCCCAAGCCACTCCCGGCGCCATTGCGACTTTCTTGCAGGCCCGTGCGCGAGACTTTGGAGAGCGTATTGACAATGCGATGGAACAAATCGACGGCACTCAAGTCACAATCGTAATTTAAAAAGATTTCGGCCAATGTGGTGGGATTGGAACACAATTCTTCAAAGGTGCGAACGACAATGCCCTTGTGTTCGGCTGGTGAATTTTTGGAATCCAAAATGACAAAAAAGACATTGGTCACAAAGGCTTCAATTTCATTCTTGAGAATGATGCGGAAATTGCGCATAAGCGGTACAAAAATACGCAAACTGAGACTAACGACGCGCGTATTGTCCGAGGTACAGTTCTTGAGCAACGAAACACACAGATAATTTCGAATCGCGGCATGGAACTGCGGTCCACTGCGATGCGTAAACGTGGGCGGGAATTCGGTGTTTTGCAAGACATA
>JAJZKY010000600.1 GCA_021803885.1 Planctomycetota bacterium | reverse complement strand
AGTGTATAGGGAATCTGAGCCGAATACTGGCTGCCGATGGCGTTGATCAGTTGCAGGTACGCTGAAGACGGGTTCGATTGGCCGTTGTAGCCGTCGGTGGAATCGAGATATTGCGCAACGGCGGTCTGATTGGCCGTCAGGGCGAAGGGGACCAGAGACGGCATCTGTATGGTAAAGAGCAAATTAATATCGGATGGTGTAGCGGTTGTGGTGGCGAAAAGATCAATCGGATGCTGGGTGAAAGTGAGCGATGAGAAATTTCCAGTTAAGGTGCCTGCGGTCAGTACATTAAGAGAGGTACCATTGGCAGGCACGTACCCATTTTGCAGGGTGACGGTGATATTACCGTCGATTGCCGCGGTTCCGTTGATCGTGTAGTGATCGGATTGTCCGCTCTGAGGTCCACCCACACGGACAACCAGCGATCCCGACTGGCCCTCGGTGAGATTATTGGAGATCGTCAGATTGCCCGTGCCACCGGCAATTCCGAGCGTGCCGAAATCCTGCACGGCGGCGGTGCCGAAAGCCGCACCGGAATTCACCAGCAATGAGGCGCCGGGATTGATGGTTGTGCCGACCGTATTGGTATTGGCGCCCGTGAGGGTGAGTGTGCCGATACCGCTGAGTACCAGTCCATTGGTGAAGTCGATTGGGGCGGAAATTTCATCGTTGGAATTGGCCAATATCGCCCCGCCGGTAACGGTGAGCGTATCGCCGGAGGCAGCGCTGGCGATGGTGTAATAATTTCCGCCAGCCGGTCCGCCCGGATTAAACGCAATTCCCGCCGCCGAGATCGCCGCCTGCAGGGTGATGGTGGCGGATGATGTGGTACCGGCCCCAAATTCGGCCCAATCACCCGTGGTCCAGGCGCTGCCGCCGTTGGCTCCGACCCAACTGGTGGTCGACGTATCCCAATTTCCGGAGGTGTCGTTGCCGGCAGCAGATCCGGTCGGCGACCAGATGAGCGTGCTGGCCGACGGCGGCGTCACCGTCACGTTGAACCCCTGTCCGTTGCTGTTGAGCGGAAACGGATAAGCACCAAAGTTTGAACTGGAGGTGGGTATCAATACAACGCTTGAGTAACCGGCAAGAGAACTGATGGGGACGGGAGAAGAACCATTCACCGACGCCGTAGTGCTGTTAAATTTAACGCTGCCATAATTCGCCAATGCACCAACGCTACCATTAACCTGCGTGTCTTCGGCAATCCATTCGACGGAGGAACGGGGTGCGGTCGGGTTGGATTGCGTGGTTGAGAACGTGGTGTTGGTCGTCAGATCATCGAGGCTCAGCACGAAATTGCCACCGCCGATGTACCGTACGCTGGCGAACATCCGATCTCCCGGTGATATCGCCATGTTACTGATGGGGGTTTCCGGGGCGGGGAGTATTTCCCACCAGGCAAAGTAGTGCGGCCTGCCATTATAGTAATCGGCCTCGGTACCGGTCTGTTCCAGAGTTTGGTTATTGAAACCGTCAATCCCCACCCAGATGGATGAATAGCTTCCGGTTGATGATGAGCCACTGGTAATGGCAGGCACGGTCCATCCGCCTGAAATATACGTGAACGCATTGCCGCCCGACGCTGCGGCTGCATACCCGGCCCAGTTGATGGTGGGGACGGTACTGGCCGAGGCCCGGCCGGACCCCGGAAGGCCACCGATGATGGGGATGACCGCAGTGCCAAGCACCATGGCAATAGCTGCCCGGCGCCGCGCCGCTTTCGTAAGGCCGGACCATCGGTTGACCCCCTTGTTGCTATCCGATGAAAGTCTGCTGATCATCAACGGCATCCTTCTAAACGAACCATGATCTACCACCAGCCAAAAACCCACCGCCTGAACCGTCAGCCAGCACGGTTGGGGTAATATGAATTTATTTTTATACGGATGGTTGCGGCAGGACACAGAAATTATTATTCATATCTACCGCTCAAAACCGTCTGATGCCCATCCGCCATCTGCCGAAAGCAGCCGCCCCTGCGACCGAACTCTCGACCCCTACATACGGTTGACGCGAAAGATACATCCCTTCCACAAAAGACGCAATTGAGTCTGTTACCCCCGCATCGGTCGAGGACAATCTCGCCGCCTGAAGCCGACGGTGGGATTCTCCGGCAAATGGACTTCGGAGCCGATCGAGATCGTCAATCATCTTTAATACGATGCCGGGCTGGGATGATAATTGACGAAGCGCGTGCTTTCCGAAAGGAAGGTGAGCGTGACGGTATCACACGGCCCGTTGCGCTGCTTGGCGATAATGAGCTTGGCCTCGTTGAGTTTATCGGGATTTTCCATTGCCCAATCCTCATCTCCGCGATGCAGCACGGATTCCCGGTGCAGCAGCATGACCACGTCGGCATCCTGTTCAATACTGCCCGACTCACGCAGATCGCTGGTGCGCGGTAGGCGCTTATCCTTTTCCGATTCGCGGTTCAGCTGTGAAAGACAGATGACCGGCACGTCAAGTTCGCGTGCCAGCGCCTTGATGCTCCGACTGATGGAGCTGATCTCCTGCTGGCGGCTTTCTTCACGCGGGGCTTCCATTAATTGAAGATAATCGATCACCACCATCTCGATGCTCTGCTGCTGCTTGAGCCGCCGGGCTTTGGATCGCAGGTCCAGCGCGGTGAGGCCGGGGGTGTCGTCAATAAAAATTTTACCCTCTGAAAGCTCGCCGACCGCCATGGTCAGCTTGGTACGGTCATCCTGGGAAAGGGTTCCTGAACGGAGCTTATGAGAATCAACACCACTGCGTGCACAGAGCATCCGCTGGGCGAGTTGCTGCTTGGACATTTCGAGCGAAAAAACCAGAACGGGTTTTTGCAGGTCCACCCCGACATGTTCCACGATATTCATCGCCAGCGCGGTTTTGCCGACGCTGGGGCGTGCAGCGATGATGATCATTTCACCACGCTGGAAACCGCAGGTGAGATGATCGAGTTCGATATAACCCGAAGCGATGCCGGTTAAATGCTCGCCGGTATGGCGATCGAGCATCTCAAACGTTTCCTGAAGAACATCTGAAAGAGATGCCGCATTGCCGCTAATTTTCTGCTGCGCCAGATCAAAGATTCGCTTCTCGCCACGGTCGAGGATGAGCTTGGCCTCGTCGCTGGCCTGATAGCAATCGGTCAGCGTGCTGGTGCAGACGGAGATCAACTGCCGCAGAAGGGCTTTATCACGAACGATCCGGGCATAATAGGCGGCATTGGCGGCCGACGGCACGGTATCGATCAGCGACTGAATATATTCGGGCGTCACCTGCTCCATCACGCCGTTTTTTGCAATTTGATCCAGCAGCGTCACGGCATCAATGCCCGTGTTCATCTCGAAGAGTTCCAGCATGGCCTGGAAGACGATCTGATTCTGACGCGAGAAAAAAGCGTCCGGCTTATCGAGGACCATGCAGACCTCACCGATCACCTGCGGATCAATGAGCATGGAGCCGAGAAGCGAAGCTTCCGCATCGGGATCGTGCGGCGGCAGACGGTCAAATTCGGGGGTGCTTTTTGCGCCATCCAGCGGTCGGGCGCGGCTGGTCCTTACATCCATGAGAGTTCCTCCGGGTGGGGACATCCCGCACCCGCCATGAGCGTACCAAAATTCAACGCGAACGTTAATTGAGGCGCAGGAGACAGGTTATCCACAGGTTTACCACCGTAACCGGGTTGCATGGGGCCATGGCAAAAGCCGGATCGGCCTCGTTTACTGTACGGGTTTGAGGAACCGCGGATCCACATGCGGTGCATATCCGTTGGGTTGACCCAATTCAGACACCATCGATCCGTCTACCACAAAGCCCGCAAAAGTACCGGTAAGGATTTCAAAGTAGGCATAGCTGCCGGCAGCGAGCGAACGATTGCTCGTCCCCAGGAACAAGGCCTGAATCTTCACCCCCGGC
>JAJZKY010000599.1 GCA_021803885.1 Planctomycetota bacterium | reverse complement strand
ACATAAAGGTTCCATCGGGGCAGCGCAGCGTTTTACGAAATCGCAGGCTTCCCGTTTGGAGCGACCATGAAGCGTAAGCGAATCATTATGATAGGGGTGGCCGTGATTCTCGTGGGCGGCCTTGGCATTTGGTTTTTTGCAAGACATCACAAGAGCGCGGCCCGCAGCATCAAGATTTACGGCAACATCGATATTCGGCAGGTGGAACTTGCGTTCGATGATACGGGCCGGATCCAGAGACTGACGGTGGAGGAGGGCGACCGGGTGCGCCCGGGCCTTTTGGTGGCCGAGATGGATCCGGTGCGATTTCAGGATGCGGTTTTAAAGGCTCGCGCGCAAGTCGCCCAGCAGCGACAGATTTTAGCACGCCTGCTTGCGGGCAGTCGGCCCGAGGAGATCATCGCCGCGCGCGCCAAGGTCGCAGGGGCGACCACGGATTGGCGTAACGCGCAACTCACCTATCACCGGCTGGCGGCCCTGCTGGCCTCGCATTATGTGTCTCATCAGGCCGTGGACAATGCAGCACGCGCGATGCAGGCGGCGCGCGCAGTCTTGCGTGCGGACCGACAGGCCTTGATTTTGGCCATCAAGGGTCCCCGCAAAGAGGACATTGCCGCGGCGCGCGCGGCCTTGGGGGTGGCACAGGGAAGCCTGGCATTGGCGCTGCGCGAGCTTGCCGACACCAAGCTATACGCCACGGCCGATGGTGTGGTGGAGAATCGGATATTGGAGCCGGGTGATATCGCCACCCCGCAAGCGCCTGTTTTTACCATTGCCCTTAATAATCCGGTATGGGCGCGCGCTTATGTTCCGGAAACGCAACTGGCGCGTGTCGTGCCCGGTATGCGCGCTTATCTCGAAAATCAGGATTTTCCGCACAAGCGTTTCGTGGGCTGGATCGGTTATGTTTCTCCTACTGCGGAATTTACCCCGAAGGCCGTCGAGACCACGCAGTTGCGCAGTCAGTTGGTCTATCAGGTGCGAGCGTACGCCTGCAATCCGACGGGCGCTCTGCGGCTTGGGATGCCTGTTACTGTCGTGATTCCGTTACGCAAGTCCGCCACGCATACCTCTTTAGCCGGTCACCGCTGCGGGCCATGAGATGACAGCGCCCGTTTTGGTGCTGGAGGGCGTGACCAAGTCGTTTCGGTCTGGCACACAGCGCGTGAATGCCCTCTCTCAGGTGAGCTTCAGCCTGTCGGGAAGCGGCATTATAGGCCTGCTCGGACCCGATGGGGCCGGTAAAACGACCCTTATGCGGCTTGCGGCGGGCCTATTTGTGCCGGATGCAGGTTCCGTGGTGACCCTTGGCTGGGATAGTCGCAAGGCCGCAGGCACGATCCAGGGATCCGTGGGTTATATGCCCCAGCGTTTCGGGCTTTATGAGGATCTCACGGTCCAGGAAAATCTCGACCTTTTTTCGGACCTGCATGCCTTCCCAAACGAGGCGCGTCCGGCCCGTTATGCCGAACTTTTGCGCCTGACGGGGCTTGGGCCGTTTGGGCGGAGGCTTGCGGGCGATCTTTCCGGGGGCATGAAACAAAAGCTCGGCCTTGCCTGTACCTTGATTCGCCCCCCGCGCTTGCTTCTTCTCGATGAGCCCACCGTGGGGGTAGATCCTATATCGCGCCGCGAGCTCTGGGTGATTGTCACCGATCTCGTCTCGAAGGAAGGGATGACGGCTTTGATTTCGACCGCCTATTTAGATGAGGCCGAGCGTTGCCAGCACGTGTTTATCATCCAAAAGGGCCGAATACAAGATCAAGGGGCGCCCGCTGACCTGCGTGACCGTGTGGCAGGACGCAGTTTCGTGGCGACATCGAAGAGTCTGCATCGCCGCGCCATTCTCGCAAAAGTGAAGGATCGGCACGAATTCGTCGATACCGTGGTTTCGCGCGATGGCGTGCGGGTGGTGCTTCAAAAAAACAAAACTCTCCCGGAGTTGCCCGAGATCGCGTTTGCGCCGGTCGCCGCACGCCTTGAAGACGCTTTCATGGATACCCTTTATGAGGCGCCGGCGGCAGGGGCGCAAAGCCTCTCGATCACCGCCACCCCACACAAAATGGTCGCGCATTCGCCCGATCAACCGATCATAGAGGTGCGGGAACTGCGGCGGTTTTTCGGCGCGTTCGAGGCCGTGAAAGCCATTAGTTTTCGTGTCGAGCGCGGCCAGATTTTTGGTCTTTTGGGGGCCAATGGAGCCGGAAAAACCACGACCTTCCGGATGCTTTGCGGTTTGTTGCCGCCATCTTCCGGCAGTCTGCTCATCGCCGGTGTCGATGGGCGTAAGGCCGCTGCCGAGGCGCGTAGCCATATTGGGTATATGTCGCAGAGGTTTTCGCTCTATACAAACCTGAGCGTCGCCCAGAACCTGGCCTTCTTCGCCTCGGTCTATGGTCTACAGGGGGTACGTCGCAAAGACCGTCTTCTTTGGGCGACTCAGGCCTTTGAACTTAAGCCCTATCTCGATACCAATGCCGGCAACCTGCCGCTAGGGTTTAAGCAGCGGCTAGCGCTTGCCTGCGCACTGATCCATGAGCCGGATATTCTTTTTCTAGATGAGCCCACATCCGGCGTCGATCCCTTGGCCCGCCGGGAATTTTGGGGGCGCATCAATGCTTTAGCCGAAAGTGGCGTCACGATTATGGTAACCACCCATTTCATGGAAGAGGCGGAGTACTGTGACGCGCTTGTGTTGATGTCGCTTGGAAGCATTTTGGCGGCAGGTACCCCGGATGGGATTCGCGAGCAGGCGCGTAGCCCAAAGATTCCGGATCCCACCATGGATGACGCCTTCGTATCCTTGATCGAGGCCCATGAGGCCCAAACGCGGAGGGTCTCTTGAATAGCCGGCGTATTCTGGGACTGATTCGCAAAGAAGCCCTCCAGATCTTGCGCGACCCGTCGGCCATCGCGATCGCCTTTGTGATGCCGCTTTTCTTGCTTTTGTTGTTTGGCTATGGCGTGTCCCTTGACGCCCGGCATATTCCGGTGGCGCTTGTGGCAGGCCGTCCTACCGCCCAAACCAATGCATTCTGGGCGGGCTTTGAAGACTCGCCTTACTTTCGCCCGATGTTCTACGCCAATATGCCCGCGGCACGTCGCGCTTTAATGAGACGCAAGGTCGACGGTATCATTTGGTTACGTTCCGATTTTAGCCGCGCGACGCAGACTCAGAAACCCGCATCGATAAACGTCGTCGTAAACGGCGTCAACGCGAACAATGCCAACATCATCGAAGGGTATATTCAGGGGGTTTATGGTAACTGGTTGTCGCAAACGGTAGCGCACAAAGGGCAGCCGCTTGTGGTACCCGTTGATGTGCGAAGCCGTGTGTGGTTCAACGCGGCCCTGCGCAGTCACGATTACTTGGTGCCAGGGCTGATTGCCATCATCATGACCTTGATCGGGGCACTACTGACGGCCCTCGTCGTGGCCCGTGAATGGGAGCGCGGAACCATGGAAGCCCTTATGGCCTCGCCGGCTGGGATGGATGAGATTTTACTTGGCAAACTGATTCCCTATTTTCTGATGGGAATGGGCGGAATGGCCTTGTCGGTGGCTATGGCGGTATGGCTTTTTGCGGTGCCGCTCGTCGGTTCTTTATGGGTGATTTTTGTTTGCGCGGCGCTTTTTCTTCTGGCGGCCCTTGGTATGGGTCTGCTGATATCCACCATTGCGAAGAATCAATTCGTGGCGGGTATGATCGCCATTGTCGTTTCATATCTCCCGGCTTTTATTCTTTCTGGCTTTATTTTTGATATCCACTCCATGCCCATGCCGATCCAGTTCCTGACGCATATTGTCGCCGCCCGGTATTTTGTGGCCATTCTGCAGACGGTATTTTTGGCAGGAGACGTATGGCCGGTCATTTTGCGAAACGCCGCGGCGCTCGTGGTCATAGCC
>JAJZKY010000598.1 GCA_021803885.1 Planctomycetota bacterium | reverse complement strand
TCTGACGGAGTTGGCCGGTGGGGCCAAAATATATCTCAAGCGCGAAGATCTTGCGCATACCGGCGCGCACAAGATCAACAACACCATCGGCCAGGGACTATTGACCCTGCGCATGGGCAAGAAGCGCGTGATAGCGGAAACCGGCGCCGGCCAGCACGGAGTGGCGACGGCGACGGTGGCGGCGGCGTTCGGATTAAGCTGCGATGTATACATGGGATCGGAAGACATTCGCCGCCAGTCGTTGAACGTATTCCGGATGCGGCTTCTGGGCGCGCGGGTGGCGGCGGTGGAAACCGGCGCGCGCACACTCAAGGACGCCACCAACGAAGCCTTGCGCGACTGGATGGGATCGGTCGCGCACACGCACTACATCATCGGCAGCGTGGTGGGACCGCATCCGTTTCCACGGATTGTCCGGGATTTCCAGAGCGTCATCGGCAAAGAAACCCGCGCCCAATCCCAGCATCTGTTTGGCCGTTCGCCGGACGCCATCGTGGCGTGCGTGGGCGGCGGATCCAACGCCGCGGGAATCTTTTATCCCTTTATCGAAGAGACCAACGTGAAACTTTTCGGCGTGGAGGCAGGCGGGCGCGGCTGGGAACCAGGCCGGCACGCGGCGTCGCTCTTGCGGGGACAACCCGGCGTTCTGCACGGGACACTTTCGTACATACTGCAAAACGCCGAAGGACAAACGGCTGATGTGCACAGCGTAAGCGCCGGACTGGACTATCCCGGCGTCGGACCGGAACACGCTTATTGGAAAGATACGCAACGGGCACAGTACGCGGCGGTAAGCGATGACGAAGCGCTGGAGGCGTTCGGCGTTCTGGCGAAGCAGGAAGGTATTATTCCGGCGCTGGAATCGGCGCATGCGGTGGCCTTTGCAATCCGCCAGGCGCGAACGATGAAAAAGGATCAGACGCTGGTGATCAACCTCAGCGGCCGGGGCGATAAAGACTGTATGGAAGTCTCGCGGCTGCGCGAGTCGCACGCCCCGAACGCCGGGAAAGGAAACTGACATGCGCCGCCGACATTCCAACCGGCTGGAGACGGACCATCGCCCACGACCATACGGCGGGATCGCCCAAGCGGCCTGTCCGCTATCAATAGCCGCAATATTGTTATCGCTGGCCGGCTGTGCGCGACGACCATTAAAACCGGCCATGGCGCTGCGTTCTCCGGCGAGCTACAACAGCAACGAGGCCTTTTTGCGATCTCAACCGCCCCCGCATCCCCTGGTAGCGGTGGATTTGCCGAATAAGCCGGGACAAAAAGTCAAAGTGCATACGATCCTGAGCGTACTTTTTCCACCGCCGCCTTCCGTTCGTCCCGTGCCTGTGCCGCCGCTGCCGCCCACTCAGTTGCAAGTTCAGGAGCAACCTCTACCGATAACCAAACCCGCAATCGCCACCCGACCAGCCACACAACCGGCGACAACGCAACAAGCCGAGTCACCGGCCGCAACGGAAAAATAACAGAGGTGTGCGAGAGGAGATTTCTCCACCACGGCTGCATTGGCGGCGAAGCTCAAGTCGGCATGGGCATGTGAGAAAAGCCCCTGAGTGCTCTGTCAGAGCACTTCAGATTGTCCCGTCCCAATTCGGCGGCAGGGCGAGCACGGGCAGACGGCTGGTGTTCAGAAGCGAGCGTGCGATATTACCCTCAATAAGCCGTTCGATGACGCCCGGCCGCGAAAGTCCGATGACTATGATGGTGGCGCCATGTTCGTGCGCGGTCTTTAGCAGCGCGTCGACGAGATCATTGGCAAAAAGCAGGAGGGACTCCACCCGCGGAGTGCTCTTTTTCAAGCGGGCGGCGATTTCCCGCAGCGCTTGTTCGCCGGGGCTTGCTTCGTTGGGTGCATCTCCCGCCACCCCCACCACTACGTGCACAATAAGAATCGGCGCGTCGAGGCGATTGGCCCACCGTCCCAGCGCGTCAATGCTCTTGTCCACATTCCATTGTTCAGATACCGCCAGCAGAATTTTGCTCATGTTCGGTGTTTCTGAAATTATGGAACCAAACAAACTTCTCTATGCTTCCCGGACGACACCCATCGCGCCCGGCCGGGAACCAACCTTGAACACGTCGACCCGATATTGGCTCATATTATACCCTGGTTCCGGCGCCGAGCCAGGGCTGCGCGCAGATACGCACGAAACGTAGGCAGACCGGCCTGTTCCCAAGCTGTTTCAATTCGTTCGACCAGGCGGGCGTTGGACTGGCGCAAGGCCGCCAAGGCCGGCGCCTCGGGTGAATCCTCCCGAACATGGAGATGACTGTCGTGCGTATCGGCAAAGTATAGATAGCCGGAGCTATCCGGTGCAGGCTCCAGGCTTAACTTCATGTGCGGGTAATCCCGCTGTCCCAGGCGAAGTCGGTAAACCGTCCGTCCCTCTTTGGCCGCGGTCTCAAACCAATTCGGTTGAACCGGGGCATGTTCCGGGGCGGTGGCGAGCGGGGCCTGGCGGGCCTGCGCCGCCAATGGAATCCGGCCATCCGGATAAGCCAACGACAGGTAAATATCTATGGCACGCCGCAACTCGCTGGTTAAAGGCAAAGGTGGGTCAGGGCTGTCAGCCATATTCAGGCGCCGCTCCTTGGTTCGGAGCCGGGGACCCGGCGTCGTGGCCTCGATCTCTTTTGCGATAGGTTCTCACTGAACATTCACCGACGACTTCGCCTCCCAATCCGGCGCGATCTCAGGCTGAATTCCCTGAACGCGAAAGGCGATTTTATCAGACGGATGAAAAAAGCCAAGTTGGGAGATTTA
The DNA here is from genome assembly GCA_021803885.1 of Planctomycetota bacterium. The sequence continues at coordinate 1,150 of JAJZKY010000598.1, read as the reverse complement.
TTGTGGGTTTTTTTTCCGCCAGTCATTATATAATATGAACAGGAGGCCGCATATTGGCCCAAGCCGGACCGGTATTAAGGTCGATGGATATATCCAGCGGGAGCGATTACCGGCGGCAGGCCAGGGTTTGGTGACGGCCGGCGGCGATAAAAAATGCCGGATTTGCCTAAAGGCGGATAGAGGTTGCATGCCGATGCACGTTCTTGTCATTGATGATGACGCCGATCTGAATCGTCTGCTCGGCGACTATTTGCGGGAAGAAAATTTCGCGTACCATCAAGCGCTCTCCGGCAAGGAGGGACTTACCTTGGCGCGAAATCTGCATCCCGAGGCGATCGTTCTGGATGTGATGCTGCCGGATATCGACGGCTACGAGGTGTGCCGCAGCCTGAAGGCATGCCGCAGCACATGCGATATCCCGGTGATTTTACTAACCTGCATGTGTCAGCCGGAACACATTCATCGCAGCCGGCTTTGCGGCGCCTGGGACTGTATAGCCAAGCCGTATGCACCGGATAAATTGATCGAACGCGCGCGCGAAGCGGTGGCTTGGCGCAGCGCCCTGGCAGAGCGTCCGGCATCGAGCCATTTCCGCATCGACGCGGCTGATTTTGCCGCTTCGTGCCGGGGCGTGTATGAAATGCTTGGCAGTCTGGCGTGTCGCACGGCGGCGGATGACGTCGCCATCGGGCGGATTCGCGACGCCTTTCTCCTGTTGGTTGAAGCCGTCGCCACAAACCGCGATCCTCTTTTCGCTCCACCGGCCCCATCCCGTCCTCCGCAACATCTTGACATTCAATATACGATTGAGCCGGCCTCACCGCTGGCGGCATTGCACCCGAGCGGGGGCAGAGTTTCCTTGAGAATTTCCGAAGAAAGTCCGGGGATCATTTACGCAGCGTTAAGCCCGCCCTCCCGCCGCCGCGATGCGCGCGACCGGACGGCGCTCCAAGCCGAGTGGAAACATTTCCTTGAAGTGGGCGGATTTACGCTCGGCGAATGGGATTCCAACCTTTACTACGTCAACTTGACCCGGTGTTTTACCGCCGGCGGCTTTATCCAGCCCGCCGACGGTAACGTGCTTCCGATCAATACACCTATTAAAGAAAACAGCGGTCAAACGCGGGGCTAGGCCGTGTCACAGCTATAT
>JAJZKY010000597.1 GCA_021803885.1 Planctomycetota bacterium | reverse complement strand
TAAAACCGCGCCACGCGCAGCCGGTCGCCCACCCGTCCGGTCAAGGCGGCAATGCGCTCGAGCGTGTTCATTGCTTCATTGGGTTTACCTTCCTTGATGTAGGCTTGCGCCAGCGCGCTCTTGGCCTGGCCATAGTTCGGATTCGTCTGCAACGCCAGTTTGTAATGGTAAATCGCCTGCTCATAACGGCCGAGCATGTAATCGGCGGCGCCGGCGTAATAGTTGCCGTGCGGCTCGGACTGATTGTAATTCAACGCATCGTCGAATTTCCGCACGGCCGCCTGATAGTGGCCCTGGTGGTAAAGGCGCAACCCTTCGTTACGCAACCGCAGGGCCGGCGATTCGCAGCCCGCCAAAAACAGCATGCCAATGGCGGCCAGAAGCAAGACCGGCCTGGCTACGCGCCCGCGACGCCTATGTTTCAAACTCATAAATGCACTCCAAAGCCACCAAGACAACGTTGATGGTATCATTCCATCATGGTTTGGCAAGACTCCCCTGTGGATTCCTCCGGCGCAGGTCCGCCGGCGCCTGGGCCGGCCGGGCGCCGCTTCGCTATCCTTCGGCACAGCCGGTCCGAAGAAACGCATTGGGATTTTCTGCTGGACCTGCCCGGCCGCGCCCGGCTGGCCACATGGCGGATCGACACAGATCCCCTGCAATGGTTCGCCGGGGAAAAAAAAGAATTCACCGCCGTCGTCTGCGCTTTACCCGATCATCGCCGTGTTTACCTGACATTCGAAGGACCTGTTTCCAGAGATCGCGGCACGGTGAAACGGGTTGATTCCGGCGCAGCGCTGCTGATCCAAACCGGTGATCAAAAAACGCAAGTGGAACTGCGCGGCGCACGCCTGCATGTACGCATAAGTCTTCTGCGGGATTCCGATCATCCCGATCTGTGGCATCTTTGCGCCCAACCGCTTCCGCCGGTTCCGACTTGAACCTGCCTTTGTCGCTGAATATTTTCCCCAATTCGGTATTGGCGGCTACGCCGCCGGTTCCCGCCCGAATATCCGCCTTAGAAGGTGCCGCATGTGGCCGGCCAACTCGTCAAAATCGGCGCGGCGGAAGCGCCGGACTAACAGTGCGTAGAGGGGTGGTGTGAGCAACACGGCAACCAGCAATTCCACCAGATCCGTGCGAAATTTCATCGGCAACAGCCATAACAGCAGCACGGTCGGGATCACCGCCGCCAATCCCAGCAGACAGGGCGGCACCAACACGCCAGCGACGTCGCGAGCGCGGCCGCCGCCCCGGCGCACCGCCAAAAACATTCCGATCGGCGTGTTGATGAAGCCGTAAACGAGCGTCGTCGCCACCAGCGCCACCGCCCCGTATTTCATTCCCACCACGAATCCCACCGGAATGTACAAAACGGCCGCTATAGCAGCCCATCGCAATTGGAGCAGAAAACGCCCCTGCGCCGAAAGCAGATTCTGTGCCAGTCCGGCCAGCAGTGTGAAGACACTGGCCGCGGCGAAATATTGGACCATGGGAACGGCTGGCAGCCACTTGGCGCCATAAATCAGCTCCACACCGGGGCGGGCGAAGATAATCTCCAGGATACAAATCGGCACGGACAGCAGGGCCATGGCCCGCGCGGCCCGTAGAAAGGCCCCGAGTTGACGCCGCGGATCGTTCTGGAGCGTGCTTAGCGCCGGAAATAGAACACCCGAGAGATTCATTGCCAGCAACTGCACCACCTGACTGGCAAGATTCCAGGCAAAAAAGTAATCGCCCATCATCTCCTTGGAATGGAACAGCCCCAGTGAAAGATTCTGCGCAGTGGAAATAGCGACGGCGCAGAACGACGCTCCCAGCAGCGGTCCGCTGCCGACCGCCAACCCCCACCAGCGCCGGAATTGCGGGTTCCACCGGATTCGCGGCTTGGCCAGCCGCCAAAGCGCCACGGCGCGCAGGGCGGAGCATACCGGCAGTGGTATGACAAAGCTGTACACGCCGAAATGCAGGGCCGCCAGTAGCACGCTAATGGTCATGGCCAGTATGTTGTAAGCCAGTCCCACCAGCGCCAGGGAGCGGAATTCAAGACGACGGGTTAAGTCCGCCCCCGGGACTGCGGCCAGCGGGCTGATGAGGGCGCCCGACGCGACCACCAATATGGGTCCGACAACGTCCCGCGTATGGAACATAACCGCGGCGATCGGCGCGGCGAGAACCATCAGAACGGCGGCTCCCAAGCCCAGGTACAATTCCATCCAAAATCCCGCATTGGCCCAGCGCGGAAAACGGGACTGCTTTTGCACCAGCACCTGCGGCACGCCCGTCAGACGCAACATGCCGGGAATCGTGCAGGCGGTATAAGCCAGCGCCACCAGGCCGTAATCATGGGGAGCGAGCAGATGGGCCAGGAATATCTGGCCCACAACGCTGAAGGCCTTGGACCCGAGCGTTTGCATCAGCAGCCAGGCAAAACCGCGCGACGTACGCTGCGCCAGCGAAATTTCTTCGGATGTGCTAACCGGTTCCGCCTGCGTCATCGGATGAATTTTCCTGAAATAGCGATACCGGTATCCACTTTCTATTGGTTGTACCGGGACTTCCGGGCGATGGCGGTCATGGATTCATTCAACGGCGGAATTCACCCGCCGCGACAAACACACATGCACCATGGGAGTGGTACTCTCCGGAGCGATAGCGCGTCAATAAGGCTCCATGGAGTTCGTCACGCATCTGGATATAGTAGAGATCCGGCCTATTTTGAAGCAACAATCCACGCGGCCGGCGCGGGATCGCAGCCGCGCCGGCGGCCAACGCGGCCGGTCCGGGCGAAGAACTGGAAGTTGGGACGTCCACGCGGCAGCCTCCGGTTGGCCCAGCGCAGTATTATCGGCAATTTTCGGACTTAAGGCGAGTGAACCATAAACCAGTGATATTACAACTTTGGTATGACATAAAACAGTCTTCCGGTAATCTTGAATTGTCGCCGCCACGCCCGGCGAGGAGAGGCTCGCAAGCCGTGACCGGCGGGACGCTCCCATCCGGCCCAAGTCAGGCTGGTTTGCGGGCCTCAATCCGTACGCCGGTAAGATATTCGCCCAGCCAGCGCCACGGATCGTCGTGCCGGGATGGGGAAACGCCGCGGATTGCGGATCGGATTGGCCGGGCGGGCGCACCGGCGGCCGGAAAGTCGTTTTCATTTTGGAAGGACAGTTGCCCGTCGCACAAGTCCCGCAGGTTCGCGGCGGGGGCATATTCGCAGAGCGTCAGTTCGTCCAGGCCGAGATTCGCCAACAGCTTCATATAGCTTGATACCTCTACTACGCCATCTAAACCGTACGTATGGTCCAACACGCTGTTGGCGATTTCCGGAGGAAGCAGCCGGCGGACGGCTATATCATGAATCACGGCGCGACCGCCGGGCGCCAGAGCGCGAAAGATTTCGCGAAACACGACGAGGCGATTGCCGGCCAGAGAGGATATTCCCCCGCCGATCACCCAGTGGGCGCTGGCCGAAGGCAGCGGAATGCTGTCCAGGCGGCATAGATATAGTTCAATATTTCTCAATCCGGCGGTGCGCGCGTTTTTCCGGGCCGCGGCGACGGCCGCGGGCGAACTGTCAATTCCGAGCACTTTGCCGAGGGGACCGACTCGCCGCGCGGTCGCGATGGTGCGCCGGCCGGAACCGCAGCCGATCTCCACCACCACCTGGCCCGGCGCCACGGCATAGGCCGCCGGCCATTCGGCGGAGGCCAATCGAATTTCGACGCCGGTCGGGATTGGCGGGCGAGCGTCTGTGCGGCCACGTGGCGCCGCGGGCAAAGGGATTCGTCCGATGGCAATGGGAGCGGGCCGCGCGCCGCCTTCTGAATCGGCGCACGGCTTGCCCGCAGGTGATCGCAAAGGGTGCGACATGACTTTATCCCGCTGACCAACGGCGGAATTCGATTGGCCTCCGCCGAATGG
>JAJZKY010000016.1 GCA_021803885.1 Planctomycetota bacterium | reverse complement strand
CGGGTTTCCCGCTGCACGATCTGGCCGGTTTCCCGTTCGGTCTCCAGCACGGCAAACGAGCGCAGGCCCTTCCATTGCTCTGGTTCAGATAGGCATTCCAGTTGGTCGAAGGCATAACATCGGCGGGTTTCGATACGGCCATGATCCTTTTCCACGGTTTGGGCGAACGAGTGTGGGACCCAGTCAGGAGGATGGGTGCGGAAGGTACGCCAGAAGTCACGCATCGATTCGGCTAGCTGCGGTTGGTTGTCCTTGACCGCCAAAACATAATCGGCGCCACGGTTGCGGATCGATGCGGCAATCTGCGTTTGCGCTCCAATGGCATCGATCGTCACGGTGCAGCCGCGTAGCGCCAGCGTGGATAACAACTCCGGAATGGCCGTAATCTCGTTGGATTTTTCCCTGGTAGCTCGTTGTCCCAGCACCAGGCCCGCCCCAGCGGCAAATGCAGATACCAAGTGCAGCGCCGTGGCGTCCACGCCGCCCGAACGCCGGCTGGTCTTGCCATCGATGGCCACTGTCTCGGCACCCAGCGCCGGCAAGATGCTCGATACCCAGCGCCGGAAAGCACCCTCGAACTGGTCCGGATCGATCAGCCCGAAAATGCGCCCGAAGGTGTCATGGGCGGGGATGCCGTGCCTGAGCCGCAAATACTTGCGCAACCAATCCAGCTTCTCGTTGGCCCACAATTCGATCTCAACGAAGGTCTCTGCGCCCACCAGCACTGCGTTCACAGCTACTACCAGCAACTCCACCAGATCGTGTCGAATCTTGGCCTCTTGCCTTGGATCGTCAATCGAGACAAACACATCGGCCAGCCGCAGACCGCCCGCTGTTTCCATCATCACCCCCATGGAAACAGCAAACCGGACTTCCGACGCCCGCGCGAGTATCAACTCCGATTACCGTACCTGCTCAGATACCTCAGGTTCATGCGATTGCCCTGAGAGGAAATGCCCGCAGGCATTCCGGGCAGGCCATGGTGATGAAGGGTTGGCCAGAAGAGTCGTGCCCGTTTTGCGAAAACCAGATTGGCGCACCTTCGCGGGGCATGGTTGCCTTTTGGGAAACATTACGGCCTGGCGAGCCAGTACTCGACAAAGTTTTTTGACGGGGTACAAGCCATGATGAGCCATGCGCCGGATTCGAATCGGCAGTCCTTCCTTCAGGAGACGCTGGCGCAACGGGACGCGGTCACAGGAGGTCTGGCGCAAGGCGATCCCGGAACCATGTCGGCGGTGCAGGCTCTGTTTCAGCACGTGCTGGAGGCTGCAGAAAATAAATCGAAGTGACCCTCCCATAAGCAAGGAGATACTTCGGACAAATGGACATCCGCATTTCTTTACAGTGAGTTGGCATGTGGGAATCGTCCCGCTCTCAGATTGAATGTTTGCGGATGCCCGCAATGAGAAGGAGAAGGTTATGCTTTGGACAGTCTTTGTGATCATTCTGATTTTGTGGGCACTGGGCTTCGGTTTCCACGTCGCCGGCGGTCTGATTCACCTGCTGCTGATTGCAGCTTTGATCATCCTGATCTTCAACCTGCTCAGCGGACGCCGGAGCGCCCTGTGATGCGGCCTGCGCCTCGGGGATGTCGGCTGAACCCGGCGCCACGAGAGCATCGGGAGGTGAAAATGCGCTCGTCCCCGACGAAAGTGATCTCTTTTGTCCAGTTTTTCGGCGCAGAGTAGGGCAATCTTGTTCCGGGAAGAAGTGCGCCGGAGCGCAACTGCGTTGCCTTACGATGCGCTGGAACCATCTGCAGAACCCCCACTGCGGATTCGTGTGCGCGGCGCTCTTCTTCCCGGAGAAGCGGCCGATGAACGCCTTGCTGATCTACCCGGAATTCTCCGACACCTTTTGGAGCTTCAAACATGCTCTCAAACTTCTGGACAAGCGCGCGGCGCAGCCTCCTCTGGGTTGATGACGGTGGCGGCGTTGGGCCCGGGTTAACCTGCATGTGGCGGCAGCAAATTTGTCAGTCCAATTAGAATTGATACCGGTAGTCGGATTGTCTTTATGGATGAATCATTTTCGCCAATGACACGAACTGCTACCCAAGTGCCATCAATGAATGGATCTGAGGCGATTTCGAAATGTTCGCCATACAGAGTCACGCGCTTACCGGCAATGTAACCGAGGTCCATTAGTCTCTGGCTGTAATCTGAATGTGGGTGGTTGCCGATCGTGGCGTCGGGGGGCGTTGGGGCGGAAGTTGGGACGGAATAGGCCATTTGGCACTTGCCTCTGATCCTGATCTTCGGCTTTGCGCGGAGAGATTGCTGATCCAGAGTGCTCACTTTCATATGGGGGCGAAGGGCGCCGGATGGTGCACTGGACAAGATCCTCCACACGTCGCCGGCAGTCTGGATTGGCTTGCCGAGACGCCCCGGCGAGGTTTGCATTCGAGATCGCACTTTGAGGCACTGACAGGCTGCTGGCGATGGGGCTGCCGACTACGGTCCGGAATCCCCGGATGTGACACAGCTCGATGAGGGCGACCAGCGGCAACCATCTCCAGTGCATAGAGTTGGGTGTATAATCCTTAAACAAAGGGCAGTCAGCGACTTGGGCGGATGTTCTTTAGGGTGCGATTTCGCCGTGATGCTCGTTGAGAAAAATGCGGCTGAGCGCAGCGATTTTGCTGTTGATTCTTTAGACAAGCAGCTTGGCGAAGGCCTCTTTACGCATTCGAAAAGAAGCCATTGCTATGGTTAAGCTCGAAAAGCCGGCATTTGACGTGCAGGCATTCCTGGCGAGCGCCGGACTGGGGCGAAAAATCGTCCGGTTAGCGCCCAAACAGGTCTTTTTTTCGCAGGGAGATGCGGCGGATTCCATTTTTTACCTTCAGAAGGGCCGCGCCAAGGTCACAGTCGTCTCGCAAGCCGGAAAAGAGGCGACCATTGCTCTCCTTTCCGAGGGCGAATTTATAGGAGAAGAGGCACTCGCCGCGGTTACTGGGTGGCGATTGACCACCGCCATTGCTGTGACTGCCTGCACGGCCCTCAAGGTAACGCGGCAGGAAATGATCCGCGTCATGCATGAGGAGCACGAATTTTCCGACCTGTTCCTGAAGTTTCTCCTGGCGCGCAGTGTGCGCATCCAGGCCGACCTTGTGGACCAACTCTTCAACTCCAGTGAAAAGCGCCTGGCGCGCGTTCTGCTATTAATGGCCGAATTCGGTAAGCCCGGTGAGCCGGAGCCGCTGATTCCGAAGATTTCTCAGGAGACTCTGGCGGAGATGATCGGCACCACTCGCTCCCGGGTCAGCTTCTTCATGAACCGATTTCGCAAGCTGGGCTTTATTGAATACGATGGCCGTATACAGGTTCACCGGTCGCTGCTAAACGTGATCCTGCACGATCATTTGCCGGAGAATGAAATCGAAGGATCCGTCATCTCAGGCGCCTCCGAGAATTAGCGCGAAGCCACGAATCACATCGTTGCCCCTCTACCAATCCCTCAGTTGGCTTCATCACCAGCGCGCGTCGTATGTCCAGCGACATTCGGAGAGCGAGCAGGATGGGCAACGCGCAAACCTGTCAAGCGTTACTCGGCTGCGGACATACTCGCCGGATGCACTGGGGCAAGCTCCGCGAACGGAACGTCCTTGATCAAGTCTCCGGCCCCACACGGCGAAAATAAATCCGCCGTCCGCTCATGGATGTTCACAAATACCACCATGCAGACTGCTCCAGTGCTCTTTCGCACAACTCGATCGTGGGTATATGGGATAAACATGATTATCAATTGCACCCATCAGAGCAACTCACTATTTCAACGCGCTGTTCAATTCTGCTCACTCGCTTGAAAAACATCCCGCTTGAGGAGTTCTCAATTGCTTATTGCTCAAAGCCACTGCTACGGTGTTCGAGATTCTGGTGTTTACACCACACCGGCCGCGTTCCGATGGGTGGGGTGGCCGAGGCACCGCTGCGATCCATTCGCCGCCAGGAGCCTGGGAGCAGGCCCGCCGCGATCCTCCCCTCGGTTCTGGGCAGGTTCACTATCTGCTCCAGCGTGACCCTGGTGATGTTTCGTAAGGGCTTACAGCGATCGGATGCACTCCTCCGCTGACCTGGCCTAAATCAATTCGTAAACCGATCGAAGTAGAGCAAAATTGACCAGACTCGAAGCCTCGATCCGGGTGATGATGGATTGTGATTGATCCGTGCAGGGCTGGCCTCCTGTAGAAGACCGCCCGCGTATCGCGCCTGCTTGAGGCGCGTTTCCGGGAAGCTGCCGGCACATGTTGCTGCTTCCAGGAATCAACACTCCCACAGGAAGTACGGATGTTCCAGGAAGGGATCTTTTGGCAATGAGGAAAAACACAAAATTCGATCCCGCCTTGTTTCTCGCCAATGCCGGCCTTGGCCGGACAATTATCGAATTGAAGCCCAAGCAAACTTTCTTTTGCCAAGGGGATGTTGCGGATTCCATCTTTTATCTGCAGAAAGGCCGCGCAAAGGTCACCGTCGTGTCGAAGAACGGCAAAGAGGCCACGATAACACTCCTGTCCGCATCCGATTTTGTGGGAGAAGAGTCTCTAGCTACCATACAGGGATTGCGCATGGCCACGGCTTCAGCCGTAATTTCCTGTAAAGCGCTCAAGATTAGCAGAAGCGAAATGATTCGGGCGATGCATGACGAACCGGTATTCGCTGACATATTCTTCAAGTTTCTACTGGCCCGCAGCATGCGAACCCAGGCTGATCTCGTTGATCAGCTTTTCAATTCCAGCGAAAAACGTCTCGCACGAATTCTCCTGTTGATGGCGGAGTTCGATAAACCAGGGGGACCGGATACCTTTATCCCGCCCATTACTCAAGAAACATTGGCGGAAATGATCGGGACCACTCGGTCGCGGGTCAGCTTCTTTATGAATCGTTTTCGCAAACTGGGTTTTATAAGCTACAACGGCCGCATTCAGGTACATAAGTCGCTGCTTAATGTGGTCCTACTCGACCAGTTACCTGACCACAACGCACAAAAACCATCGCTCCGCATTCCAGGAGCGTGACCGGATGTGATGGTTCGCACTCTAATCCCGGGAGCCGCGCTGGGGAGAACTCATGACGCATCCCGTGACCGATCTTTCAAATGTGTGAGTGCGATGCAGAAGATCCATTCCGTTGAAAGGGAGATGATCGATCTTTGGCCAGATAGCCAGAGCTCGACCTTCAATATCGGTTGTCAACGAAGATGCCACCCCACCAGGGTTCAGGAGGATTCCATGTCACAGACAATAACGGAAAATGCAGCTGAAACCATCACCGAATCAGTTCAGAAGGCGTCTCGTGTTACCGGCGCGATTACCAATGCCATAGAGGACAGTATTGGAATGGCGAGGCACATTGCGAAAGATGGTTGTGATGCGGCAGAGGATTTCTTGAACGACACCACTGGTCGCCTCCGACGGCACCTGGCCCTCACGGTTGCGACAACGTTCGCATTCGGCGTCGCCATCGGAGCGCTCATCGGATGGACCGTGAAACAAAGGTAGATCGGAATCAGGTTATGGCCGGGTCATAGGATACTCTTTCGAGCGATGAGCGGCGATGTACGGCTCTAAGCGACGACGACTACGAGCTTACAATGATCCGGTACGAAAGGACCGCCTCGCGGTCGATGTTCTCTCCGGCCGACTCGACGAGTGGCGACGCACAACTGTCTCACGGAAGCGCAAGGATGCCGGCATAAAGTGAGCAATTGGGATCAGCAATTACTGCTGATCCGCGCGATGGTCATTGGCGACGGAAATAAAAGTTGTCGGGCGCCCGAGCAATCTGAATCTCGAAACTTCTTATTCGCGATATGCTCAAAGCACGCGAGTAGGCATAAATGCACTGTTTTTGGGAACGAACTGCGTCCTGGCCCGACCCATCGATTGCTGGGTGAAGGCGTGAATAGCACGCCATTGCGGTGAGACTGAACCTGACCGAAGGAAAGTACCATGCTGCATAGCTTGGCCGCTTCATTTCTCGAGCCCGCTAAATCTTCCAGGTCCGCACGCGAACAGATTAAGGAGTATGCTCGGAACAGTAGTATTCGCTTTCTCGCCTTAGGCAACCCAGACTTCGCTTCGGACGAGCACCATTCAAGAACCCAACGTATCACTGGAGCTGCCACATGAGTCTCATCAAACAAAGCGACGTGAAGAATCACCTCTCCCCCCGCCACCGCACAAGGATCCACCTTGCTGAGCCCGCAAGCCAACCAGACGCAACTGGCTTCTCGGAAGAGCAGCCGGACCACACAGACGCACTTATCAGGCCTGCAACAGGGGAATCGCTCCCGCAACCGGGCATCGCAGTGCCGGCTGTTGACCCTCTGGTGAGCGAGCCTGATTTGAAGCCGGTAGCTGTGCCTGAAATATCCAAAAGCGCGAGAGCATGAAGCTACATTCCGTCTTTCTGCGCAAAGGATGCATTCTGCCGAATCCGCCGAACCCGCTCCAGGAGCCAATCGGAGACGAGTGGATGTTGGTCGTGGATCTTCCCGCACTGGTGCTCGACACCATGATTCGCCAGGCGGGATGGCATTTTATGTGGCTCCAGGGGGCTTGCGCGCGAAGAGGCTTGGGCGCAACCCAACAAAACGCCATCGACAGAGCTTTGGTCCATGCGCTCAATGGAATCCCCAAGCGGTTCAATGCAGCTGAACTTGATTCTGTTCAGACCGCTAAGTTCTTCGGCGTCCACATCGCAACCGTCACCCTGCAGCCGCGCCAGATCCAGGAAGAGGCTGCTCTGGCCAGTTCGAACGCAAACTGACGCAGAGATCACAATGCCAATGAGCGGCGGTCTGGGACCGTAGGACATGTGTGATTCGATCCTTCTCTCTGCTGATTGCCGAGGGCGGTTGGGGGAGCGAAAGAAAGCCGGATGAAATGTCTATCGATGAAACGACGCCTTCCAAGAAACCGATCGGTTCACACACTTTGACAGGAGCACAGCCTATCGGACCCAATGCTCCCCATGCTCCTTTGCCCACGCGCATTGCATTTATCGGAAATTATCTTCCCCGCGAGTGCGGTATCGCGACGTTTACCACTGACCTATGCGCGGCGCTCGCATCGGAATACGGACAGGAGCGGCTTTTTGCCATACCTGTCAACGATCCAGATTCGAAGTATGACTACCCAGAGCAAGTGCGCCTGGAACTCGCGCAAGAAGAACTAGCCTCATACGAGCGAGCTGCCGACTTCCTGAATTTCAACGGCAACGACCTTGTCTGTCTGCAACATGAATACGGCATTTATGGGGGAACTGTAGGAGCCCACATCTTAACGCTTCTTCGCAAGCTCAAGATGCCTTTGGTGACGACGCTTCACACAGTCCTGCGGGAACCAGGGACACACCAGCGAGCGGTGCTGGAAGAGATTGCGACGCTCTCTGATCGACTGGTGGTAATGAGCCAACTTGCCGCTGAACTACTACGCGAGGTATATGCAGTTCCAGATGAAAAGATAGATGTCATTCCACATGGGGTGCCGGACATGCACTTCATGGATCCAAACTACTTCAAAGACCGCTTCGGCACCCAGGGGAAATTCGTTCTGCTGACCTTCGGGCTGCTGTCTCCCAATAAAGGTATCGAGAATGTCATTCGTGCGTTGCCTGCAATTCTCGCGCGCCATCCGAACGTAATGTACATCGTCTCCGGCGTGACGCACCCTCATATCCGGCGGCGGGAGGGAGAGCAGTATCGCGAATCATTGAAAGCACTCGCGGAGGAACTCGGCATCTCTTCGCAGTTGATCTTCAATAATCGTTTTGTAAGTGCTGACGAGTTGATAGAACACGTCGGCGCGGCGGACATCTACATTACCCCTTATCGGCAAGAGGCGCAGGTTGTTTCCGGCACCCTCGCAATTGCGTTGGGAGCTGGAAAAGCCATCATCTCGACTCCGTATTGGCACGCAAGGGAACTTCTGGCCGATGGACGAGGCACGATCGTACCCTTTGACGATCCCAACTCCATTGCATACGAAGTGCTTCGGTTGCTGGAGAATGATGCGGAACGTCACGCAATGCGTAAGCGAGCCTACGTTCACTCACGCGAAACTACCTGGCCAAAAACGGCGCGTGCCTATATGGCAACCTTTCAGCGCGCGCGGTTCGAGCGCAGCCTGCGGCCGAGGCCGGCGCCACAAGATGAACTTGCATTAAGTGAAGCAAGCCTTCTACCAGACCTGAATGTCTCGCACTTCGTGAATATGACGGACGACACAGGGATGCTGCAGCACGCGATCTTTTCTGTGCCAAATACGCGCGAGGGTTACACCACGGATGACAACGCGCGTGCGCTCATTGTGTCGAATGCCTTGCAGGAGGCTGCCTTTTACGCTGGTGGGACAGATTACACCACGCTCTCCCATCGTTATTTGGCATTTCTTTGGTTTGCATTTCACCCGGAAACCGGGCGGTTCGCGAACGTCCTCGGTTATGACCGGAAATGGTTGCAAGACGTGGGCTCGGAAGACAGCCACGGGCGGGCTCTATGGGCAGTAGGCACGGTGCTTGGCCACTCTCAGGACGCGGGGTTACGCGGAGCCGCGGGTCGGCTGTTTGAGGTTGCCGTCCCGGCAGCGCTCACGTTTAGCAGTCCGCGTGCGTGGGCATTCAGTATTCTGGGAATGCAGGCCTACTTGGATTGGTTTCCAGGCGACAGAGCGATCCAAAGCGCGAGGAACACGCTCGCAAACCGGCTATTGAATATCTACGAGCAGAGTTGTACCGCCGACTGGCAATGGTTTGAGAAGAGTCTTGCTTACTCAAATGCCAGGTTATCGCAGGCGCTTATTTTGTCTGGATGGCGCAGCGGCAACCGGAAGATGATAGCAACGGGGATTGAGTCCCTCAAATGGCTTGTGGCCATGCAGCATCGAGGAGATGAAGAGATCTTTGTGCCAATTGGTTCGAACGGGTTCTTCATGGAGGGCAAGGAAAAGGCCCGCTTCGATCAACAACCGCTCGAGGCGTGTGCCACAATCTCGGCTTGTTTGGAAACGTACAGGCTTACGCATGAAAAATGTTGGTTCGAAGAAGCGCAACGAGTTTTCCGCTGGTTTCTGGGCCGAAACGACCTGCAAGTTCCTCTTTATGACGCAGCAACCGGCGGATGCAGAGACGGTCTGCATCCTGACCGGGTGAACGAAAATCAGGGAGCCGAATCGACGCTTTCCTTTCTGATGGCTCTCCTCGAGATGCGGGGAGAGAAAGTGGCAAACGCAAACGAATCTTATCAGGAAATGAGTGTCACTCTTTGACTCTAAATACTTCGCCGTCGGTTATAGTTGCACCGGAACTCAGCCAACATGGGCGCCCCGCGCCGGGGCCATGCGCAGATAGCCCACTGTTTGCCCGTTATTCCGGCAATCCCATTCTCAGCCGTGAGAACTGGCCCTACCCGGTCAATAGTGTCTTCAACGCCGGAGCGGTGCAGCTACTAGACGGAGAGACTTTGCTGCTCTGCCGGGTCGAAGATCGCAGCGGCCTATCGCATCTGTGTGCCGCGCGGTCCGAGAACGGCATAGATGGATGGCGTATAGATCCTGAGCCGACGCTGATGGCAAATCCCCGTGAATTTCCTGAAGAAATCTGGGGCATCGAGGATCCCCGTATCACCTACGTTCCGGAGCTCAAACAATATGCGATTGCCTATACCTCATTCGCACGCGGTGGCCCGGGAGTGTCGCTTGCGCTTACCACGGACTTCAGAACCTTTGAGCGATTCGGCGTGATCATGCCGCCTGAAGATAAGGATGCGGCTCTGCTGCCCCGGAGAATCAACGGCTACTGGGCCATGATTCATCGCCCGGTTACTACGACGGGCGCACATATGTGGGTTTCATACTCACCCGACCTGCGGCACTGGGGTAACCACAAGGTGATCCTGGAAGCACGCCGGGGAGGATGGTGGGATGCGAACAAGATTGGGCTATGCTCCCCACCGATCGAAACGCCTAAGGGTTGGCTGACGATCTACCATGGAGTGCGGCGGACAGCGTCAGGGTGTATTTATCGCCTGGGTCTCGCGCTCTTCGACCTGGAGAAACCGGAGGTCTGCCTGCAGCGGGGAAACTCCTGGATGTTCGGCCCGGAAGCACCCTACGAGCGGAATGGAGACGTGAAGGACGTAGTCTTTCCTTGCGGACAAACCATCGGAGTTGATGGAGACACGATTCATCTCTATTACGGGGCGGCTGATTCTTGTGTGGCTTTGGCAACGGGCAGTATTCGCACTCTACTCGCGTGGCTGGACGGGAACTGCAGTGCAGACGAGGCACGTGGACAAGAACGCGAAGCCTGAAGTCGTCACCCCATTTGATTTGGACTGAACACGAGTGTCCTCGATGCAACTCGATCAAATCCAAGTCGAGAGCGGCCGAGATCGTGGAGAACGGCATCGACGAGACCCTGAGCTACTACAGCATGCCGCCGGAGCACTGGCGTTGCATCAAGACGAACAACCCTCTGGAACGACTCACGGGGGAGATCCGACGACGAAGGCGTGTGGTTGGCGCCTTCCCCGACGGTCACTCCGCGCTGATGCCGGGGGCAGCGCGGCTGCGGCATGTGGCCGCAACCCGGTGGGGGACGAAACGCTACTTGCAGATGAACCGGCAGGCCAAAGTTCGGGCCATCGCCTGAAACCGCCTTGCTTCTGGCCCCATGGGTCCAGAAGCAATACAACCGCAACCGAACAATCTTTCTATGTTCCAAGGAAGATCAAAAGTGCGAAAAAGTCTGGACGCTACCCCTGGACACTTCGCCAAATATACGGGAGAACCCAATTCAGAGCGAAATCAGAAGCTTCCGCATGGCGACCGATCAGGAGATCGGAGAAAATTTCTATTTCGGCTCGGCGGATAAGGCTTCGGATCGCACGATATTGAGGCCGGCGAGGGTGAACTCTCCCAGAAAGCGGACTGTCGCAATGGCGTCGAAAGTTACAGGGACCCACATCCCGCCGAGTTCACCATATTGCAGGGTGATATGAATGTCTTTGAGCCAGAATGAAGGACTCTTCGCTGGTACTCCTTCGATTTGGAGGATGCGGAAACTGTGGGCGTCGATCCAAATCTGCCCTCGCAAAAGGTATTTATCTTTGCGCTTCGGAAAGATCGCCAAAACGTACTCGGGAACGTCACGGAAGCTCTGGCGCCTCAAAAAAACGAAGTCATAGTTTGTCCGGCTGATGTCCGTGCTGTGCTCTGTCCTCGTTGCCGATGTTTCGCTGCTTAGCACCTCACGAACAAACTTCACCCCCCGGGAGTCCCCTTTGGTTTCCACAATTTTGTATGTCTTCACGTCGGGGGGAACGAACTTGATCTGCGCAATCACCTCAGAGGTTGGCCGCGTGTCAAAGCCGCGAAACACTTTGTATTCTCGTGTCACGTCGTAAGGCCGGGACTGAGCGGGAATCTGGATCTGGGCATCCTCGATGCGTTGCAGCATCAGGTCCAGATCGGGAGGTTTGATCTCCGGGGTGGACAAAGCGATCTGGGACGCTAATGGGACCGCTGACAGGAGAACCAGAGCTGACAACCAGAATCCCGAAAGAACTGCTTGAGTGCGTCTCATCGTGGCAATCACCTTGTTCATGGGATTCTTCCTGCGATCGCGGAAGTACCTTGATCGACGACATCAGCGGGCATTGCCGCTCGTTCGTCACAATTTTGAGCCTCGGTGATCACCCAAAACCGGCCATAGATGATCGGGTTAAAACCGGCCATAGAGAGATGGCTTAAGACATAGCCACCGCGGAGGCAGTTAGCCTCTGTGGTCATGAGCAACGTCTTGAGCAGAGAAAAACGAGAACAAGTCATTGCGTTGGGCCGGCTTGGATGGTCGTTGCGCCGCATTGAGCAGGCGACCGGGGTGCGCCGAGAGACGGCCGGCGAGTACCTTCGCGGTGCTGGGATTGCGCTTCGCCGTCCTGGCGGGTGGGGGCGTCATGGTCCGGCAAAACCGGCCATCAACCCGATCACCGACTCCGGGAGCGAAGATTCAAAACCGGCCATCAACATGATCACCGACTCTGAGGGCGGGGATTCAAAACCGGCCATAGAGGTGATCACCGACTTTTCAGCCAGGAAACCGGGTTGCGGACCAGCGAGCCTCTGCGAGGCGTACGGTGAACTGATCGCGCAGGAGTTGGACCGCGGCCGCAACGCAATGGGGATCTGGCAGGACTTGGTCGACCGTCACGGGTTCAACGGCGGCTACCAGAGTGTGCTGCGCTATGCGCGGAAACTTCGCGCAGCCGCACCGCCAGAAGCACGGGCGATCATAGAAACGCCGATCGGCGAAGAGTGTCAGGTTGATTACGGCACCGGACCGATGGTACGCGATCCTGTGACGGGCAAGTACCGGCGCACGCGGCTGTTCGTGCTGACGCTGGGCTGCAGCCGCAAGTCGGTCCGTCTTCTCACCTTCCGATCCAGCGCCCGCATCTGGGCCGAGCTGCATGAGAAGGCTTTTCGCCGATTAGGTGGAACCACAAGAATCGTGGTTCTCGATAATCTCCGCGAAGGCGTCCTGGCGCCCGACATCTACGATCCGCGGTTGAACCCTCTCTACCGCGACGTTCTGGCGCATTACGGAGTAACTGCTCTGCCTTGCAAGGTGCGAGACCCCGATCGAAAGGGAAAAGTTGAGTCAGGCGTTGCTCATGCACAGAAAACGCCGCTGAAAGGCAAGCGCTTCGAGAGTCTGGAGGAGGCGCAGGCGTATCTCGACCACTGGGAAGAGCACTGGGCCGACACGCGGATCCATGGCCGCACCAAGCGGCAGGTGGCGGCCATGTTCGCCGAAGAGAAGCCGTTCCTGCAGCCACTGCCGCTGGAGCCGTTCCGCTATTACCAGTACGGAAAGCGAACGGTTCATATCGATGGCTGTGTGGAAGTGGACGCGGCCTACTATGGTGCGCCGCCGGGCTGGATCGGCCGCCAGGTCGATGTGCAGTGGGATGCGATGTACGTGCGCCTGCTTGACCCGCGCAACGGCATGTTGCTGCGCGAACATCTCGAACAGAAGCGCGGCCGGCATCGCATCCGGCCTGAAGATCGCCCGCGACGCACTCCGCCGCATACACTGCGGTTGATCGCGCGGTCCCACAAGGCGGGCGCCAGCATCGGTGCAGTGTGCGACGCGATTCATCATCGCCAGGGCGAGGCCGGGCTGCGCCGCATTATGGGCGTGCTCGCGCTGGTTAAGAAGTATGGCTGCGCGGCCACCGAGAACGCCTGCGCCGCGGCGCTGGAACTGGGCGTTGCCGAGTATCGCTTCGTGCGCCGCTATCTGGAGCGCAGCCCGCAAGCCCCGCTCACTCTACGCCAGGTCGATCCTCTCATCCGCGAGCTGACCCAGTATCGCGACCTGATCCAACAACGAATCCAATTCGAGGAAAACAACCATGAACCTGATCGAACTTAGTCGTGCCCTGCATCAACTGCGGCTGGGCGGAATGGTGGCTGTGCTGGAAACGCGCCTGCTTCAGGCGCAGACAGACAACATGGCGCCCATCGACTTGCTCTCCACTCTGGTGTCGGACGAAATCGACTGCCGCAGCAAACGGCTGTTGGAACGACGCCAGAAACAGGCTCGCTTCCGTGATCCGGACAAGCGCCTGGATAACTTCGACTTCCAGTTCAATGTGAAGATGAACCGCAATCTCATCTTCGATCTGGCTACCGCCGGCTGGATCGAACGCCGCGAAGACTCCTTGTTCCTCGGTCCAGCCGGCAGCGGGAAGAGCCATCTTGCCCAAGCCATCGGACATGCTGTTATCCAGCAGGGTTATCGCGTGCTCTATCGCGAAACCCACATCCTGCTGGAGGAACTGGCCGACGCTGCGCTGGATGGCAACCGCAAGGAATACATGGAACTGCTCTCTACAGTGCCGCTGCTGATCGTCGACGATCTCGGCATGCGCAAGCTACCACTGACCGCGGCCGAGGAGCTACTGGAGATCATCATGCGCCGCTACGAACGCGCCAGCACGCTGATCACGTCGAACCGTCCCGTAGACGACTGGGGCAAACTGCTTGGCGACAGCGCCGCCGTCACCGCCATGCTCGACCGGCTGTTGCATCACGGACATGTCCTGCAGTGCGGACCGCGCAGTTGGCGCACCAAAACCAGCACTCGCGGAGAAAACCAATGACAAGAACAAAGACAATAAGGTGGCCGTGCAAAGAACGCCCGGCATCGTCGCAATCTCGGATCCAGCGGCCTCCCACGACGGAGCTTCACCTTAGGAATGCTGGCAAAAACACGAAACCCTCCACCGCCGGCACGCGTGCCAAACAGCAGAGGGTCTCGAATGCCGATTCCTTCGGAGCCAGCCCCGTGTCCTCGGCCCTGGATCACTCCGCAGGGCGCGACCCCGGCGGAGCGAATACTACCGTAACACGAAATCAACGGCCTTGAACATCAACGCGCCACTCGTCGCCTTGCACAACTGCACGCCAGCAAGGTAAAACAATCACGTCTTCGGCCAATCCCTATGGCCGGTTTTGACCTGATCACGTATGGCCGGATTTAACGTGATCACCGAGGTTGAGCACCTTTACCTTGAAAGTCAAGATTGCTGGCCGATGGAAGTTTAGGTCTCACTATAGAACTGGCAACGCTCGATCCAGAGGACTATTGCCCGCGGGGGCGGCCTTGGGGTCACGAAATAATGAAGATCACCCGGCCAATAAGAGCGCCCAAGCCGCCCCAAGCGATATGCCACTTGCGACGTCGCTTGGGTAATGCACTTCGAGGTAGATGCGAGTCATTCCCACCAGCAGGATGATCTCGACCGTCATCGCCAGGATCGCGATCTAATGGGCTCGGCTGCATGCCGTATCTCCCACATAGAGCCTCAACCGCCATGCTGAGAAAATACAGAACAACTTCCCATTACTCGGACGAGGGGCCTAGCTGGGCGGGAACATCCGCGGCATTCGGAACCGCTGGCGGAGCTGCTTTCTTCAACTGTTCAAGCTCGGCCTGAACCGTTGCCCAGTCCTTGGGGTCTCGCTTCGTCGCGTAAGGAGCATTCGGATGTCCATAGAATTCCAGAAGCTCGGCTCGAACCTCGAGCGAAGCACGACTGAAATTCTCCTTCGCCAGCGCGTCTAGCAACTTTGCGTGGGTCACGTCGTTAAGCCGATATTCTCCCGGCCCCGTTATTGCACCGATGTCAAAATTCTCGTTGGGCAGGACCAGCTGGCCGGCGCCTGCCTGGGTTAGCAGCCGTCGGTAGCGATCCAGAGTTGAGTTGAAGCTCGCCTGGAACAGCTTTTCCGCCGCTGGCGTAGGGGTTTTGAGTTGCAGCACTTTGAGGGGGCCGACCTTGGGGAGAATTCGAGTAAGGAAGCCGAGAAATCTTTCCCAACAGCTCGGCGGCCGATAGGTCTGTCCCCAGCTCTTTTGGTAACTGGCGCGAGAAAGATTGTAGAGAAACTTCTTTCTCGTCATGCTGGGCTGATCCTTCCGGATCTCGTCTTTCTTCAGGCTCCAGGCAATGCGCGTGGCTTTAGGAAGAAGCTGACTGACGGCGTAACGGTAGGAACCGAGGACCTGGTCTTCGTTCGTAAGAACGGTTTTCAATTCCAAGCCGTAGGTTTCCTGAAAGGCTTGTTCCAATAAAGGAACCGAAACATCAAAGCTGATGAAGTCGTGGTAAGCGTCAGAAGCGTAACGTCCTTGTGCCACTTCCAGAACGTCGAATCCAAATTCCGTCTTCACGTGCGCGAGCTTGTCTTCCTCGTACGTCACGGAGTCGCCGTACTTCGTTTTCAACTTGGGATAGAGCAGCGGGACCGCACGATTGGTGCCGACGGGGTGACCTTCATTGTCCGAGGCGTAGTGAGCGAGGGCCCCAAGCGCGAAGGCATAGCCGTCGAGATCCCTGGAATCATGGAGAAGTGCCAGGACGAAGTCTCCGCTCCGCACATAGTGCGTCAAATCGCTGAAGAAAACGCTTCCGTGCGGATAGTAGCCCATGTCCTGGATAATCGCCCCGCCGTAAGCATAGCCATGTGCTTCTTTGAGTTCTTCTGTCGTGGCATCGGGAAAGCGCTTCAAGAGAAGTGGGCGTATGTTCGTGTCCCACACGCTGTCAATGATCGCCTCATGAGCCAGAACAGCGTAGGCCGCAGCGTCGTTTGGCCAGCCGAAACAAAGAACAAGCGGCAAGATGATGGCAAAAACTTTCAAACGCAACGCCCCGCAGCACCCCATGAATCCCATCCCAACCTCGCGGTGATTCTAGCGTACTTCCATCTTTACCGGGAATTGCATAAACTCCATTGCGGATGAGCGTTTCGTTTAACTCGAGACTCCACGCTGCCATTGAGCGGAAGCCCGCCCTAGATCACCTTTCAGTCCTGATCTCCTGGATTACCGCCACTCCTAATCCAGCCGTTGGAACAAATAGCGCAAGGAGTGCCAGGATTATAGAGATGAGCTGCTGCATTCCGGCCATGGATGCACGCCTGCATGCGAGCGTGGACAGAAATAGAAATCAATCGCCATCCAGCTTCTGCCGCTTCTTCATGACAGATGCTCAACTGCTCCACCGCCTCAAGCGTAAATATCTGGCTTGAGGCCGAACCTGTTTATGAGAGACGCTCGACTTCCTTCTTGCGCAGTCCTCTGATCTTGCGTATCCCGAAACACAAGCCACCCACCAGCGATACTCCAAACACCCAAAGCAATGGCGCGGACCATCTCTGCAGCGTACCCGACCACAGGCGGATCACATACCCTCCGTAGACCACGCCGAGCCACGCGACGAGGGTGTAACGCAAGGTGCGAGCAGCGCTGTAGACGGCAAGGAAACGACCGCGCGAAACGCTCAGAGCTCCGGAGGCGAGCGCAAATGGCAACAGAGGGATGGGGGGTGGAAGCATCGCGGGAACAAACACCGAGAGGAAAGGATGATGTTTGACCCAAAGGACCACCCGCTTAAGAATGCGGGTTGGAATATATCGCTGCAAAGCCGCTTCGCCCCCCTTTGCG
>JAJZKY010000596.1 GCA_021803885.1 Planctomycetota bacterium | reverse complement strand
CTGCATGCTGGCTCGAAACGCTACACAGCACGAGCGACACGACGGCAAAGTCCAGGGACGCCTCTCGGAGCGCAAGCGCGTCCGCTGTGCCATCGACCACCGTCACTGGAACATCAGCGTCCCTGGCTGCAGAAAATGCCCTCGCTCGCAGGTACGGCTCTGGCTCCACCGCAATCACCTTGGTCACCGACGATGGATAATGGCTGAAGTTGAGACCGTTCCCTGCCCCGACCTCCACGCCACGCCCCACCAACCCCGCGAGGAGCTCATCTCGGTGGTCGGCCATCCCTGCGGCATCTCCGCGACAAGACAGCCAGGAATAAAACCGGGCAAATATCGGGTGCCACACCACTGACCTGGTCATGAAATCACGAGATAGCGCACAACATATTCTATGCCGCGAGCACTGCCGACGACAGCAGTTCGGACAGAGATCTGCGTCTGAGGGAAGAGTCCTCATGGATGCGCCCACCAAGGTCGAACTTTCCACCGCGGAAGCCAGATTCTGCTGATGGCAGTTATCGCAAGAGTCGCAGGCCAACCCACGAGAGCGACGCTGGTGAAACTGTTGCGTCAGAGAGGAGTCGTCACCTCAACTGGGAGCTGATGAACCGCATTGTGACCCGGTGGCCACCACCATGCCAAAGTGCAACACCTATCTCGAACGTGCGCTTCAACACCCGGACCCCAGGCGGGAACTCAGCCTGGAGCCCAGCGCGATAGTCCCGCACACTCGGATCTGTGCTGAGGGCTGCCCACATGCTTTCTCCACCACAATCGCACGTCGTCAGCCGTTTGGAGTCAACTCTTGTACGGCTCGATGATAAAGGTTGTGGAGTACAAGGTTTCGGTTTGAAGGCGGGGTGGGATCGGATAACGGTTGATTCTGGCAAGCTCCTGGCTATCAGCTTGAACCACAAAGGACTCTCTCGTACCTTTAGCGTACCCCTGCGATGAGATCCCAAGAGGGCCAAGAGCCAGCACCTGAGAAGGACGCCAGCCGCGACTCGTGAACCAGGTCCGATACCAGGCATAGATGGTGGCCATTGGGGCTGTCGTTGCCGCCCAGGTGGATATGATGGCGGGATTCACGGTGAAAATGTCGTGGTTCTCCCCGCCACCACTCTGTCCGCCGATCATCGTGGACCCAGGGTAGGGCAGGTGCGCCTCGGGCTGGGACTCGATGAACTTCACCGACACAGGGCAGGTTGGCATCCCGCCCGTATCACGACCGCAGGTTGAACTCGCTCCAACAAGCCCGCAGCTGGCCGAGACCAGCATCACTGCTCCAATACAAACAGCTGTCAGGAACTTGGCGAAGGAGTGCTTGTGGTCAAGAACCTCCATGTGCCTCCCTGCTCGATCAGTTCAATCTGCGCGGTATATGTCTTCGGTAAGCCGCTTCCGTTCCTCACCTCGAGGACCACGCCCTGGGTCCAGTAGTTCGTTGCGTTCTGGGTGCTCTCGGAGCCGCTCCCTGACACGGAACCGGAGACGATCTGAGGCATTGCTTGGCTCTGCATCGAGGAGATGAAGGCCTTGCGGGATTGACTTTGTTGGATCTGGGAGGCTGCGAGATCGTAGAGAGCGCCCCAGTTGCGAGATACAAACCCCGCAAGGACCGCCTTGATCACCGACTGGGCGACCTTCCGAGTTGCAGCGGTGCCTGGTATCGTCACTGGCGGCGCGAGGGCAGCAGAAGGGCTCGTGCTCACCCGGGAACTCCTAGGGCTGCTCTGCTTTGTCGAGGTTGTTGATGGCTTTGTCGAGCCAAGGCGATGGGCCGCAACTCCAGTGCTCGAACAGGCAGCCAGTGCGATCGACGCAGCGAACACTGTAACCACGATTCCGGACCATCCTCGCTGCATCCAGCGGAGAGTGAACCTCACTGGCAGGCATCCTTCGGATTGACCACGATAGAGAGCACTGCCTCTGTCGGCGTCTCGGTCCCGGAACCGCTGCAGTCCGGGACGAATGTCTTGGCATTGCCGGTATTAGACGGAAGTGAGAAGTGATCCGTGGGATCGCTCAATGCCGGTTTTGGCAGGAAGTTCGCGATCGCAAGAAGTCCGCCTATGGTTGCCCCACCTGGCCCTCCCACTATGGCACCCATCGCGATCAGGCCAGCAGCGATCGCGGCGTTCAGTGGGTTGATCACGATCTTGTAGTTAGCTCCCGCTGCGTCGTTGAGCAAGAACTGATGAACGCTAGGGGTATTCTTGCCCCCTGGAAGGAAGTCCTCCCCTCCCAACAGTGGTTCAGCGGTCGGGCTATTGGAGCCCGGAAGCATTACGTAGTCACCCAGGTTCTCTGATGCGATCTGAGACTGCCCGAAGAACCAGTTCACGACCAGTGTGACATGGATGTTCGCAGCGAAGTTGAAGTACGCGAGGTTCGATGGCGGTGCCACCGAATTGACAGAGTTGTACCACTTGGATCGCGGAGCCAAGTCTTTGATCCCTGCTTCGTTGACGTTCATATTTAATCCCTTGAGAGCGGAGCCGAGTCCGGGGGTACGGGCAGCGATGTCGTAGATAGCCCGGGTGGCTGGCTGCTCACCGAGCCCTGCCCAGACCGACCCCTGTTGTGCGCCTTCAATAAAGATGACGCTGTCCACAGACGCAAGGGTGGTGTCTGTCGGACTCTCCGCCTGGGCGAGCCGCAGCCATCCGCGGGTAATTGCGCCACCCATCGAGTTCGCAAGCACTGTGATCGGCTCACCCGGGTGCTGTGCCTCTTTCAACGCAATGTAGTTGTTGAGGGCCGTCGCATCCAGGGCGAGCGCCGAATTCCCATCGCAGATGTTGCCTGAGGTGGACCCGGGGTCGAGGTAGAGAGGTCCGACATTGATGTTGGCAGTGGGCGTTCCTGCTCGACACGGGCCAGCGGTGCCGTTCAAAATAGAGTATCCTATATCGTGATAATAGGGGAAGATGTGGACGTTTTTCTCCAATGGGCAGAGCTGATGGAGCGAGTGCAGTAACGAGGCGAAGTTGGGCCCGTTCACGCTGGAGTTGTTAATTGCCGATTTGTACTTCGCGTAGTCGCCGTGGATTCCATGAACGAACACGTACTGGCGTCCGCAGGCGTTGGTTGGCGGCGGGTTTTGGGCTGCGACCCTGATCCCAAGGACCTGAACCGGCACATCCGAAGACGAAGCGGTGATCCCGGCACCGAGCTCTCCGTCGAGATTTAGTCCCCAACAGTACACAACACCGGTTTTTAGCGTTGCGCAGTATCCGTTCCAGTTGCTCACGATGCTCACAGCATTAGTAATGCCAGCTACCGCGACTGGCACATCTGAGAGGGGAACTTGGCTACCATCGCCCAGCTGGCCCTGGCCGTTAAAACCCCAGCAGTCCACGACCCCTGTGGAAAGCACGGCGCAATAGCCATCTGGGCCTTGTGCAGCACTCACGACCTTCGTGGTGATGGCGCTGACCGCTACTGGGACGCTGGAGTAGTACACGTTGGAGTAGACACCGGCGGTGACCCCGGCACCGAGGTCTCCATACTCGTTGGAACCCCAACACTTCACGAGACCCGTTTCAAGAATGGCGCAGTAACCCGCAGCGCCGTAACCGGAGCTGGCGCTTACAATACTTGTAGCGTTATCAACCCCGCCAACCGCGACCGGAACAAGTGAGACGTCGGCAGTGCTCCCATTCCCAAATAGACCCCAGTAGTTGTTGCCCCAGCAATCCACGACCCCTGTGGAAAGCACGGCGCAGAGGCTCGCTGTATTGCTATTGATGCTCACAGCGTTTGTCACCCCGGTGACCGCCACTGGGACAGCGGAGTTGAAATACGGCCCGTATAGCTGTGAGATCGTTCCATTCCCGAGCTCGCCCGCGCTGTTATCTCCCCAGCAGTCCACGCCACCTGTAGTAAGCACTGCGCAATAGCCGCCTGGATAGCTTGTGAGGCTTACAACAT
>JAJZKY010000595.1 GCA_021803885.1 Planctomycetota bacterium | reverse complement strand
TACACCATCACCACCAACGATCAGCTCCGAATATCGTTGAGCCGAAGCGTTCCCACCGCGGCCCCAAAAAACGCCACCGAATTGACGTTCCCGGCATATTTTGCCCGCAGCGGTGATGGGTTCACCGTCTCGATGAGTGTAAAATCGTGGGTAGAAATTGGGTACGCAGTCGGCACCCCGACCAGGTAGGGAGGCGTGAGCGCAGCCCCGCTGGAATCGTGTTGAATCGCCGTCGGGTTGCCCAGGGCGTCCACGTAAAAATCCTCGCGCCGCAGGCTCGTGGATCCCTCGTAGGCAAACCCGCTGGAAATCACGTCCAAGGTCGCAGTGACTGAGACATACCAGCTCCCAGCCCCGAGGCATTTGCATGACACTTTTGAAATGATGTAATTCGTTCCGGGGAGTGCCGTGGCCATCTGGGGAATGCTCACCCCGGTAACAGAGTCTGTCGCGTTGGCCGCAGCCAGGCATTCCTGCTGATACGCCCCGCTGGGGATACCGGAAACAAAATACCTCAAAGGTATTTCATTGTGCTCCCAGGTGAAGGTGGAGGGTGGCGTGTTGTTGAGGTCAGGTTTTACGGTGATGGCCATTTATGCGGTTCCCAGTATGAGTTGCACCCCGGTCGCGTGGGTGGTCAGGATGTTATGGATGCTTTTAAGCGTCGCCGCCGCATCTGAAAGCGGCGCCGCCCAACGCGGGCTGGCGTGGGCATTGTGCCAAACGGCACCTTCAAAATCTCTGCCCGCTTTCCCTTTTTTACCGTATGGACCCCAGCCAATCGCAGCCTCCGCGCTCATCTCCAGAGCTGATCGTTGGTGGTGATGGTGTATCTTTAACGCCTTGGCCGCCAGGAGTTGTTTGGCCGCCAGCTCCTGGGCCGCGGCGATGTGGCGCTCCTCGGCCTCGCGGGCCTTTTTCTGGACGTCCGTGAGGTTTTTGCTCGCGGCAATATGGGCCAGAGAGGCTTTTTCCGCGGCCTTTATCGCCGCGAGTTCGCGTTGCAACGGGGGCAATAAGCGGGCCTTAGCGTCGGCAAGTTGCCTGTCTTGTTGGGCTTTGAGCGCGGCGTTGGTTGCAGCGTCGCGGGCCGCAGCCGCAGCCGCCTTAGCCGCGGCCTTTTCCGCCGGAGTCTGGGGCGGCTTGTGCGGGTGCGGAGGGTGCGCGGGCCGTTTAATCGCCGCAGCCTCAATCGCCGCTAAGTGGGCCGCAGCCGCCTGGAGTACGACTTGGTTGGCCATTACAGCCTTCTTAAGCGCCTCCGCCTGCTGGGGCGTTTTGGCCGCAGCCAGCTCGCCGGCGAGTTTATTGGCCGCCGCAGCCGCCGCTCTCGTCGCCGCCAGTGCCGCCTGGTCCTGGGTAATTTTTGATTTTTGGGCAGCCAGGGCGTGAGCGTGCAAGCTCTGAGCCTGGAGAAGCTTTCCAAAATTATACAGCGTTTCGTAGGCTTTGGGGCCACCTGAAATGAATCCACTCCCAAAACCGTATAGACGGCGGGAGTCGTACCCTGGATGAGTAAGCCTTTGCTCAAAGGTGGCATGAGCCCATTTCTGCCATAAAGATTTATTTTGAACCGCCCACGCGGCCGCCGCACCCACGTCCTTAGCACGGTAGTCGTGATGGCCATAAGGCGTCAACAGGTCTACGCCGAGCGCCCTTTTAATCAGGTGTGCTCTTTGGGGTGTGTCGGCGACGTGAACACTACCGTCAAACGCCTTGTACGTCGCCGGTCCGATGGACACCTGGGCCGCTTGCAGTGCCGCTTTGGCCGCTCGCACTCTTCCCTGTTCCGCGTCCGCGACGTGGGCCACAAGGGTTTTTCCCGTGTCGGACAGGGCCATGCCCAGCTCCGCCTGGTGTATCTGGGCCGGAGTTTTGCCGGCCGCGAGCATCGCCAGCACGCGGAACTGGTCCGAGCCCTTGAGCCGCGTCTTGAGCAGACCCAGTTGGGCCTGGGCTTTGGCTGCGGCCACCTCTTCTTTTTCCGCAGCCAGGAGTTGCCGCTGGGCGGTGAGCTGCTGGCGTAAGATTTCGCCCTTCTGATATTCGTCAGTCGCATTAGCTTCCATGTTGCGGTAAGTGGTGTTCAGGGCGTCGAGTTGCTGCCGGTAGGCGGCC
The DNA here is from genome assembly GCA_021803885.1 of Planctomycetota bacterium. Next base: position 1,822 of record JAJZKY010000595.1, on the reverse strand, counting down.
GCAATGGCCTTTTGCGTGTCCAGGTCCGCCCCAGCAGCGTCCCCAACCGCTTTATCCCACCCCAATGCCGCTTTAGCCGCCGCAACCCGCTCCCGGTCGATCTGGGCCACACCCTTGGCCGCGATAACCTGGTCTTCCATGGCCCGTTGCAGTCGCCGCTGCTCACTTTGAATGCTCATGGTGGTCGGCAACGCCAGAAGTTCGCCAACCATGGGAATGTTGCGCAGGAGGTTGTTTAAGCCTTTTTCATCGGCCATTTGCAGCTTTTTAGCCGCAATGGATCCCATCTTGGCCTCGCGGGCCTGGTCTTTGAACATCTGGGCGAGTTCCATCGCCCCGCCGATCGCCGCACCCGCAACGTGTCCGGCAATCGTGCCCATAAAGTACTGATGCCATCCAAAACGAAATCGGTGATGGGGCTGTTCGCCTTCGCCGCCCGCACCGCCGCCGGCTGCCTCGCCCGGCGGTGGGCGGGAAGCTCGCCAGCGTTGGAGGGCCGCACGCTGGTCGCGTACCCATTGCGGCTCGCGGTTGCGATAAGCGTCCGGGTAGGCCGCAGCTCCCATTTCAGCGTTAAACGCCGCCTGGGCGTTCCCCTCAGTATTTTCAAAGTTAGGACTACCGCCCCCCGCCCGGTTAGGCCAGCGTACGGGTATCTGTTCGAGCTCTTGATCTGTAAATGCCACGCCCGCAGCCTGCTCCAGATCCGGGGCCTGTGGCTCCGGCATCACCAGCGGCATGGGTGCTTCCTGGGGTGCCGCGGTCCCCAGCTTGCTGTAGCCCGGCATCTGGGCTTCCATTAAGGCCGCCCACTCGGGCGAGCGCATCAGGGCAGCCTTGTTGGCTTTCCACTGGGCCGAGTTCTCTACCGCCGCCGGCATTGAAGCGGTCAAAGCGTCTACCGCCGCCCGGGCCCGGGCCACTACGGCTTCGTTAATCTGGTCTGCGGCCGCGGCGGCGTTGGGGATGCCGCCGAGCTCGGTGATCTGGGCCGCAGCCTGTCCGGGCGTCAAGGTCGCAGCGCGTATTTCTGTGGTCACGCCGCGGGCCGCGTCGGATCGCAGGCGGTCCAGGGCTGCCTGAGCGTCCAGCAGCGACTGGTAATTGAGGTCGAACGTCCCGACGACCGCGCCTGCGCTTTGTGCCCCGTCAGCCATCCTTTACAATCCCTTTTCTAAACCGCTCCACAAACTGTTCCACCCGCGGATCCCGTTCCCGCGGACGCTTTACCTTTTGGGCTTCCCGGAGCATTTTGGATTCCTTCCAGCCGTCCGGGTCATTGCGGCGCAGCAACTCATCGAGCAGGATCACGAGCTGCCCGTAGCTGTAGCCGCGGGGGTCGATTCCGAGCTCGCCGAGGTTCCAGAAGGTGCTAAGGCCGGCGACGCCGCGGAGGCTGCGCCGGCCGCTGTAGGGTCTGCCGGGGCCAGATGCAGGATGTCGCGGGCCGCGGCCTGCAATTCCAGCACGCTCGCCGCCGCCACGTCGGCCCAGGTCTTTCCGGCCGCCGCCAGGGCCCAGCCGACAATCGCGGATGTCCCCGCGGGGGTTGTGCCCCACGCCGCGGCAATGGACAGATCAGGGTCAAGCGTCTCTTCCTCGGCAATGAGCCGCGCGGCCCATTCGGCCACTTCCTGGCACTTTTGTTCGACGCGGGTGAGGTGAAGCCGCGCCGCCGCCTGTTCGGACGGCACGGGCTCTGCTCGCAGACGGGCTTGCTCAGAGGCCGCTGAGCGTTCCACGCTGGCCCGCATAGCCGCATCCCGCCGGGCCTTGAGGCCGGAAAGCAGCTCGCAGAGCTGCGGTAAGGGCATCACCAGCG
>JAJZKY010000594.1 GCA_021803885.1 Planctomycetota bacterium | reverse complement strand
GCTCCAACGCCATTGTAAGCTCATGTAATTAAAGGGCTTATAAAATAATTTGGGATCTCAAAATATGGCATTTTCACATTTGACTTGACTTTTTATCGGAGCCGACGTATATATATCCTTGGCATTCCCGGAGCAGCTCAGCACCGGAGAGGCCAGAACGTCGGATAAGCTTAAAAGCTCACCGGCTTTTAGACTCATGTCTCGAAGTTCTAGAATCGTGTAGTTGTGAAAAATCGAATAGCTGTTCGACTGACCGCAGGGATGGGGTCATGTTTTCGCGATGCGCGAAAACATGGAACAGCAGATTTGTGAACAGGTGATCAGGAGAGCACAGAAGAGAAATGGTTAATTCGCTGGCGCTTTATGGTGCGGGTTTTTGATGGTCCAATGGGTGATCACACCGCGCGGGGAAGCGCGAAGCATTCTATTATGGGAGTGGCACGTATGTGCACGACTAAATCTTATCGTGGTTGTATGGCTTCCATTAATACTTGCGGCGGAGTGAATTGCGTTAATCACCCGTCGCCGCGCACAAAATAAATGGGAGGTGTGGGAAGAGGAGCACGAGGAGTCCTAGAGATTGAGCGAAGCGGCGGCGGGCGGGCACGCCCGCTGCCGTAGTGGACGGATGGTGCAGTTTCGCAAGGATGCGGATGATTATACATGAATGCAATGCCGCCAACCGGTGCTCTGGCTCCGGTGATTCGGAACCGCCGATTCGTTGTGCTGGCAAACATTTTTTTGGGAGTATCAACTATGCGTAACGCACGATCAAGGATGAGGTCATGTTGGACCATGGCAATATTCACTGCGATCATGGGGGGTCTGATCGGCGGAATCAAACACGCGGCGGCCATCGGCCCAAACGACCAATTTCTTCCAGACGCGCCTAATCCGCGAAGCTTGGGTTCTGTGGGTTACGTTGCGGGGGTAGGTACTGGAACCGTGATTTCAGCGAAAGTCAGCGGCAATCAAGGGTTGATTACGATACTGACGGCCAATCACGTTGCCAAAGACGCGACTAACGGCGTTTTTGATATTGGCGCAACGGCTCCATTCTCTGCGGCCTTTAATATCATGGGTTTTCAAACCTATACACTCGTGGATCCGATAAATAATCCAACCAATCTACCCGAAGATGTTTCCGTAATGGAGGGTATCGACACGCAACCTGTGAATGCCGGGGCACCGCAGCAAATATTCAATTTACTTAGCGCCAATGTTGGCACCGTCACCAACCCGGGAGCTGGCAATGGGCCGTTTGCAGCCGCTTCAGTCATAAATCCCGTTGGCTTTACACAAGTCGGCTACGGCCTGCAAGGCCTGTTCAGTGCGAATGCGGGCGGAGCTAACATTCCGGGGTACGTTTCAACAGGCGCTGTTGGCCAACGGTTTTTTCAAAATAATGGCGTTGTTAGCTATACGGCACCGACAACACAGAGTGGTTATTTTGAACCGCTCGTAAGCTTTACATATTCAGCGCCGGACGCCTTCGGGCAGGGCGTGGCATTTGCTGGAGATTCCGGCAGCCCATATTTCACCGGGGGTGCCGCTGGCACGCTCACCATCACAAGCACCGCAGACGGGCGGCAAGGACAAACCGTACCCATTGACTTCAGCAATGGCATTTCCGCGATCCATGTTCTGGGAAGCGGTTTGAACGGCGGAAAATTGAAACTTGTTGGCGGAGGCTACGGCGGTCAGGGAGTTCCCATCACGCTAGGATTGTACAACTGGCTTCAGCCTTTCATTCTAAATCCAGCCGCCGCGGCGCCCGAACCAGCGGCGCTGGCGCTGATGGGCATCGGCGGAGCGGCCATGTTGCTGGTTCGGCGGCGGCGCGGCGGCGCTAATTAATGGTCCTGGCCCGAACGCCAACCGCTTGGCCGACGGTAACGCTCCGGAAAAAGCATCCGTATCCGGCAAATAAAGGCCCAAGGAAAAAGGGCCCAGGGCGCGACAGAAAAACTGGCGTGGGTGAGATTGACGCAAGAGGAGCCGCAGAGATAGGGCAACGCGGTGGCGGTGAGCGTGACTGTTTACCGCCGCCTTATGGGCGGGCAAGGTGGAAATTCCGGCTGCCCTGCGTGAATTTAGCACGAGGAGGATCGAAGCTGTTTATTTTCGCACAAAGACAAACAGACCGCTGGTTTACGAATGATTGATTCCATAACCAGCCTGCAATTGGAAGGGATCTTTTTATGTACACACGAATCACCACTGCCCAATGTCGTAAGTCTCGCAAGTGCGCACTAACCCGAATTTACGGTCGCGGAGGTCGGGCATTTCCCGCACTAATCTTGGGTGGGCTATCCGCGTTTGCGCTGGTACCCTCGCCGGGAGTCCATGCCGCAACTTTTTACGGAACGCCGGGATCCACTTACGCGGCGCAACAAACGTCCTATTACTGTGGCGAGGGCACCATGCAAATGATGCTTTCCGCCACTGCGGTTACAACGGCCAATCCCGGTTTTGTCATGCCCACGCAGCAAGCACTCTACACGACGGCCCAAGCCGACCAATTAGCTGTTTCAGGTTTCACGATCAAAGGTACCCTGCCCAGCGGACTTGCCGCCGCGCCGCAGGGCGCTGCGAATATGGGTGCACTACCGACCTATGCCGCAGGCGACTCATGGACGCAATACATTAACAGCAATACGCTGCTTGGCGCGGATCAGGCGGAACGCAATATCGCTAATGCGGTGGCGGCCACCGAGATTCCAAGCGGCATCGTGGTTCACAATGGCGGACACTGGGACGCAGTGTGGGGCGTACTGGCCACCGCCGCGCCGGTGGTCAATACGCCCTATTTAATCAACGGCTTCGCCGTGGCAGATCCCTGGACCGGATATGCGATTGCTAATCCATCTCCGGGTCAACCGCTGGGTTTGGGTATCGCCTACGTTTCAAACGTAACGGTTCCTTATCTGCTGCCTAATGGCGCAGTTGTGGCTTACAATCCTTTCTTAAGCACGCTGTTCGGCCCGATCGTGACTGTCGGCGGGCCATGGGGTGGGAGATATGTGAGCGTCGCGGATCCGTTGGCCATAGCTCCCCCACCGCCTGACGCCGGCACATACAACAGCATTCCGGACGCACCGCAGGTGAACCTCTCCAGCGCAACCGCCATCACCGCCGCAACCGCCATTACCGACGCCACCACGGATGTCGGCAACGGATCGGTGAATCTAAGCACTGAACCCGGCTTTGTCGGAACAGATAAAGCTGATACCAATACCGCGGATATCTTGCAGGTTGCTGAACCCGGCCTCAGTGGTGCCACGATTAAAGATTTCCTCGTACCCTTTGAAGATCCCAACGGCACCGCCGGACAGAACTTCACGGGAATTGCCGCCATCAATCCGTATACCGGGCAGATTGATACAGCCCAGTCCATCACATCGTCCGGACAGGAATTGACCTTATCACAAATTCAGGCGCTTGGTTCGGATCTGCTGACGGGTAATGTCCCGCAGGATAACGTCATCGTGCCGGAACCTGCGGCGCTGGGATTAATGGCCATCGCCGGCGGGGTGTTATTGTTGGTTCACCGAAAACGCGGCGGGCACACGGTGAATTAATTTTACCCACAATCACTCACAGCCGCCGGGTCTGTTGGCGGTAATCGCTAGTTTCGGTGTGTAAGTCCGATGCACACAATGGCTTGGCGGTGAAATTCGAGCGGCGGGATGAATTAATTGCGGAGCGGTTGAGATTGAAGCAAGAGGAGCCGTAGAGATTGGGCCACGCGGCGGCGGGCTGGCACGCCCGCCGCCTTAAATAGCGAGTTGGTCAAACCTGCCGGGATGGAACAGTAACGGTGGCCCCAACACGCAGGGATGTGGAAAAAAGTTAGTTATGCATCGCAACAGGCCACTTGGCTCCGACGATTCGGAGCCGCCGGGTTGCGGTGCTCGGAGTTCTTTTATAGGAGCCTCGCGTATGTAC
>JAJZKY010000593.1 GCA_021803885.1 Planctomycetota bacterium | reverse complement strand
GTTGACGGCGATTAACACCAAGTCTGTGGATTGGCCGCCGATCTGGAGACCCCAGCTACCGCCAGCCAGTTGAATGAAGGCCGGTGCGCTCCAGCCATTGGCGGTACGGCAGGTCACAACTCCTTGGCCGTATTGGCCGCCAAAGATAAAGGCTGCTTTCTTATATGCGGGCACCACCGCCACACAGGTGGCACTGGACAGAATGTCATTGGGAATGGATTTATCCGGCGTGGCCATGATCTGCTGGATGGCCTCCGAGGCAGAAGCGAGCCGGTCTGCGATTTTGCCTTTGCGGGAACCCGCGTGGGCAGTGGTGGCAAGTAAAGCACAAGCGGAGAATAGAGCCAAGGATCGTTTCATTCGATTTTCCCTCCAGAGCACCCAGCCAGGATGGGCGGATGCACTTCTTTTATACGCGGTTCCGATCGCGGCTGCTGTCTATGGCGCAGAAAAGGCAAAAATGATGGAAGGAGGGAAGGCAGGTAAAAAAAGTGGGCTGCGTGGCGACTCGGCGCTCACGCAACCCGGATCTCCCAAATCCATGATCGGTAGATTGATTACAAACCACTTGGAGGATTTCGACAACGGTACGGAGGTGGTTACAACTTTAGTAATGGCCCGAAGGGGTTGTTTGTTGCAACAATCACTGCTGCCATCCCAGCCAGGCATTTTCCATGGCGTACATGGTGAGCGCGGTACGGTTCTGCACGCCGATCTTCCGCAGGAGACGACTGACATACGCCTTGACCGTCTGCTCGTCAATTTTAAGTTTGCGGGCAATCTCTTTATTGGGATGGCCGCCCAGCAGCAACTCCATCACTTGACGCTCGCGCTGGGTCAGGTGGGCGCGCTGCCCGCTGCTGGAGGTGGGGGCGGACAGGGTGAGCCGCTCGATGAGCAGGGCCAATACGCGACGTGGGGCCCAAATGGATCCGGAAGCAACAATCTGCACGGCCTGCACAATTTCTGCCATGGACGCGGACTCATGCAGATGCCCTTTGGCGCCCGCGGCAAGCGCTTGCAGAATTTCCTCTTCGGATTTGGATTGGGACAGGACGATGGGGCGGATCTCTGGGCGATAGACGCGCACGGTAGCCATGAATTCTTGCAGTGCAGCAGCGGACGAGGTGCCCAGGAGAATCACTTCCAGATCCGGCATGCGCAAAAGTTCCAATAAACCTGCCTGCACAATGCGCACTTGAGCGCTGTCTGCAAACAGCGCTTCTAGGCCTGTGGCGATCATGGGGGCAACGCCGATTACGCCCACAGAGATGAGCCCGGGCGCTGAAGACTTGGCTGCAGATGCGCTGAGCCTGCTGCCTGCCGTGCGGGGAGCTGCCGGGGTGCTCCGTTTGGGAGTAGGGGATGAGCGAGCTTTGCGTTCCGGCTTCGATCCCATATCAATACCTGCCGTGCAGCTATAGCTTGGGCAGCACGATGCCTTGTTGCTTCTGGTACTTTCCCTTGCGATCTGCGTAGCTGACTTCGCAGTTTTCGTCCGACTGGAAAAAGAGAATCTGGCAGAGGCCTTCGTTGGCGTAGATTTTGGCTGGCAACGGCGTGGTGTTGGAGATCTCCAGCGTCACAAAGCCCTCCCACTCCGGCTCAAACGGCGTGACGTTGACGATGATGCCGCAGCGGGCATACGTGGACTTGCCAACGCAAATCGTGAGCACATCTCGGGGAATCTTGAAGTATTCCACAGAGCGAGCCAAGGCAAACGAGTTGGGCGGAATGATGACGGACTCCGCTTGCACCGTGACAAAGGAGCGCTCGTCAAAATTCTTGGGGTCAATGACGGTGGTATTTACATTGGTGAAGATTTTAAATTCGTCGGAAACGCGCAGGTCGTATCCGTACGAGGAAACCCCGTAGGAAATAACGCCCTCACGAACCTGCTTTTCGCTAAAGGGCTGAATCATGGCGTGATGGAGCGCTTGCTCCCGTATCCAGCGATCACTTTTGATGGACATGATGCTCTCAGATGCTCCGCGATCCGCCCCGCTGGCGCACCCATCCAGGGCGGCCTGCGGAGGCAAAAAACATGGGATATTCCTACCCGTGAGTGTACGGGAGCGGGCAGGGCTTGACAATACAGGAAAAGTGGCGGGGCCTGCGCGGCCCTGTTTGCCCTGCCTACCGCGTCTGGGCTGCAGCGGCTGCGCGCCGAATCCGGTTATTCCAGTGGGTACGCACAAACCACGCCGCAGCGGCCAAACACGCGATAAAAATCACGGCATCCAACCGATGCAGCGCGTGCTTCAGCCGTGGATCCGTGTCCCATGCCTGTCCCAAGCGCATCCCCAGATAGGCCAGCGCGAAGCACCAGGGCCAAGAACCAAGAAAGGTGTACAGGTGGAATCGTCCCTGGGGCATGCGCGCGATGCCAGCAGGCAAGGCAATGAAGGTGCGAATCACAGGCAAAAGCCGCCCCAAAAAAACGGTGATGGCCCCAAACCGCAAGAAGAATTGCGTAGCCCGTTCCAGATCGTGCTCGTTCAGCAGGATGTAACGCCCATAGCGTTCCAGCGCCGGGCGTCCTCCCCAGGCTCCCACGCCGTAGGCAACCGCCGAACCCAGGTTGCAACCCACCGCCCCTGCCGTTGCCACCCAGAACAATTGGAAGCGCCCCGTGTGGACCAAATATCCTGCAAAGGGAAGAATGACCTCGGAAGGCAGCAGCACACAGGCCGATTCAATGGCCATCAACAGTGCCACCCCAACATAGCCGCCATGGGAGATCACCGCAGTAATCCAAGGCACCAGAATTCCTAAAATTTTTTCTGTCATCTCCTGCCCAGTATAGCGGTCGCAGCCAAGAGAATGGCGAAGCCCCTCCATTGCAAGGTGGTTTCCCTGCTGGGTCTTTCTGCTAGACTTCTGTTCGAAGCAGCAATGCTGCTCCGAACCTGTGGCTGGAAAGCGTGTGCGCTTCCATCGCTCCAGCATCTTCCATCCTGATTTATGGAGAAATCTTCTATGTCCCGGCTTTCCCGCCTGATTCCCTTACTCATGCTCTCGATCCTTTGCAGTGCGCCCGCCCTGCCGCTTTGGGCTGCTTCCGCAGCTCCCGCTTCCAGCAGCGCAACTCCGGTCGGCCCGGCGGTGGTACTGGATGGCATGCTTACGCGTTTCGCCAATGAGATGATTCCGCTCGTGCAGGCGATGCCTGCGGATAAATTCGACTTTGCCCCGAGCCAAGGGCAGTTCCAAGGGGTGCGCACCTTTGCCCAGCAGGTGGTCCACGTTGCGCAGGCCAATGACCATTATTTTGGCAGCATCAGCACCCTGGCCCCGCCCCAGATTCCCAACGCGGCCAGCCTGAAGACCAAGGCCCAAGTGCTGCAAGTGCTGCAAGACTCCATCGCCTACGGGCACCGGGTGATTGCCACCATCACCGTCGAAAATGCCTTTGTCGCCATGGGCAGCGGACGATCGCTGCATACGCGCGTTGGTACCGCAGCCGCAGCCATCGCGCATGGCTATGATCATTACGGCCAGTTGGTGGAATATCTGCGCATGAACGGCATCGTTCCCCCGGCCAGCCGCCACTAAATAGGACGGAATCCCTGCGTCCCCACAGGCTGTACCACCTCTGCGTACAGCCTGCTCTCGCCTCAACTTGTTGACCCTGCACGATTTTTGCCAATTTCCGCCTAAAGCCACGGCATCTTTTGCCGAAAGTGTGTGTAGACCATCGCAGATCGCTTGGGATTGGGGCCTGCGTCGTCTTCTGTACCGCTTGGGTTGGCAGCTTGTGCAGTTTTTTGCAGGCGTGCTCACCTTTGCGTGTTGTGTGCATCCAACAAGCAGGACGCCGTGTGTGCTGGGAAGCCCCAGGCACGAAAAATTGCAACCGGCCAGATCGCCGGTCTTTGCATGAGGAGTCAATCGATGGTCAATGCCTGTGCGAATCCATCCTGCCGCAAGTCCTTGCGGTATTTGCGGGATGGTATTGTA
>JAJZKY010000592.1 GCA_021803885.1 Planctomycetota bacterium | reverse complement strand
AGTCATGTGGAGGAGGTCCGCTGGTCGGGGGAATGCGTGGTGTACACCACCGTCATAATGGACAGTGGGACCACACTGCTCCGCAAGGCGGTTCAGCAAACCGATTCCTACTGTGAGCGATAATTGCTGGCATGCGATCGCGTTGACCAACCCTTCGAAAACTGAGGGAAAGCGTGGCGGCTTCAGCCCGCGGAAGCGTCGTGCCAGAGAGGCCAGACGCTTGTCTCTGGCGGCAAGATGATAGAAGCAGGAGAGGTCGGCGCTGAGACCGAACATCTGCGTGAGGAGTCTCGCCGCATTTCTCTTGGCATGCTCAGGGATGCGACAGCCGTTCAGCGTCACGCGCAGGCGAGGCCGCTCAGATGTTCCGAGCTGCATAACGGCTGTTTCGAGCGGCTGATCGTCGATCGTCAGGACACGCCGCCAACTGGTTCCGTCCCAGCGGTCCACCAAATTATGTGGGCGCCGGCGCAAAGCCCATGCAGTGAGATCCAGACGGAAGGGCGGGACGGGACGCAACTCGAAACTCAATGACTTCATTGGTGCAAGGCTCTCGGCGGAGGCAACGGATGCTGTCGCCTGCTTCGATTGTGCCTTGGCCGGGGGGCAACCGGCACTTAAGGAAGCCTAGTGCCCGTAGTGCTTGGCGTTGATTTCGGCAAAGTCTTTCCATTTGTCCGGCAAGTCGTCGGCCGCATAGATGGCGGACACGGGACACGCCGGCACGCAGGCGCCGCAGTCGATGCACTCCACCGGATCAATGTACAGTTGCGGCTCCGTTCCAAATGTTGGTTCATCCTTCCTCGGGTGAATGCAATCTACGGGGCAGGCGTCTACACAAGCGGTATCTTTGGTCCCGATACAGGGCTCAGCAATGACGAATGCCATAATCGGCAACCTCCTAAATACAACATAGGCAAAGCGACCTCGTGGAGCAGTGACAAAAGTCGCTGGCGAACAACGGACGGATGCATTACTGAATGGAATTTATCCGTCCGCTTGATCGAATAGACTCGCCCAGGCAGCAACTTCAAACGGCTTTCGTGGCTGGGCGGACGACGCTTGCATGCATATCGTGATTGCCGGATTTCCCACAACGTCTGCGGCGCAACAGTGGGCGAAATTTCGGATCCTCACAACCCTGCGCAGGTCCAGTCCACCACAGAAGATTGGCAACGGGTGCTTTCAGGAGATCCATCCTGAACTCCTGAACCAGGCATTTTCTACTTCGCGGAAGCTGGCCTGTTGGTAGTCCGTCCGATGGCCTCGGCCGGGACGACATTTCGTGTTCGACTCAAGAATATAAATATCGGACAGTGCCGGACTTTGTTGAGTTTCGATCCCAACTGAAGACGCAATACACTGAATAGTTTCGCGCAGCACGGCGATATGCGCATAATAGAGCCGAATGTGGGCTGCTCGATTCCCCATCATTAGGAATCTGCAAAGGAACCTGCGTCTATCCGCCACTCATTGCTAAGGGCGACCGGATCGAATAAAACCCCCGAGGCACCATCTGTTGGCTGAGACGATGCGTGCACGCAGAGCGCAAATGATTGAGAACTACAACTGGCGCGAGGTCCTGGCCGAATACCTTCATGCCCTTGCAGATTGGCTGCCCGCGCATCATTGGGATCGCTGATGGAAGATACCGGAGGCCGGCTTGCCGGAGGGTGATTCGGTCTTGAACCAGAGAGAGTGCGGTTCGTCGGAGGGGCTCGCACTGAATCCCGCCAATTCCGCCCAATTCCGCCTTATTCGACCGCCTTATTTCGCCTTGGTACGGTTCGCCGCAGTCGCTGGTAGCAAGAGCCTGAAAAATCGGGCGTTGTCGATCCATAAGATTCCGGATAATGCGAAAGGGGTGCCACAAATCCGCTCGGCAGGCTGCTCCGGCAGGGACTGAGTTTTTGAAGTAAGAGGCCAACCTGTCAACCGATGATCTTGATGTTTGCCGATTGGGCGACCGCGAACACTTTGACGAATCCCGTTCCCGAATCGATGTCAATGGGGCCGGACTTTACGATCAGAGCTCCAGGAGCGCAGCGGTCTCCAAAGAGCATGTAGGCATGACCGGTCCCACCGAGCCGCGGACGCCAGCAAAGTCCTTGGAGAGCAGGCAGGCTTGCATGCAGGTAGCCAGCCCATGTGCGGGTGTTTTTATATTGGCGGGGCGGAGTATGAATCAGTTCGCCTTCGTTCAATGAGGCACGGCGACCTGCGACCGCAATCTGCCGGAGTTGGGGGTTCACAAGTTCAAGCACAACAATGTTGTCGTTAACCTTAAGCTCGCTGTAGCACGATTCTTTGAGCCCTATTCTGGGAAAGGTCGGAGATGGAACGTGCTTCACCCCGTGAAAGATGCTTTCAAGCGCAGCCGCACTCAGATTATCGGCAGCGTACAGGGTTGGCACATTGGCTGCCGGGGCTCCGGGGAATGGATTGAATCGCGCCCCGTCCTCTTCGATATCGATGCGCTTGTTTGTGTTTGGGTTATAAATGTCCCCTGCGCGAGCCTTGCTATGAAAGCGCATCAGCACCGTACCGGCCTTCAAAATCGAGGTCTGGACGATGAGCGCCGGATTGGCTGCTGCTGGAGCGGGTGGACAGTTAATAGGCATCGGCAGGATTGGCGGCGGCCCGGGCAAGCGAGAGAACCCGCTCCGGATCCGTCTTGAGCAATTCCAGAGGCTTCCGGCCGCCGATGTTCGCATTCGAAGTGGCAAAGAAATACGCGAAGTCCCATCCGTTCGCATAGCTGGGATATGCCTGAATCGCTTGGCCGATTATAGGCAACGGCTCGCCGTTCTGAAACTGGAAGCGCGGGTACCATAGTTGGCCCTTATATTTCACCGCGAAAATCTTCTTCTCCTGGGCCCAGCGTGAGGCCAGTGCTGCGCGGTTCTTCGCCGTGCTCGTGCTTTGGTCCGCAACTTCCTTTGCTGTCCAGCTTGGATACTTCTTCATGAAATGGCTTCGCCATTCCACGGTGTCGCGGCTGATGGTTTCCTGAGCCGAAATCTCATTGGAAGATGACTTGACGAAGTCTTCCCATCCGAGTAACGGTTCATCGCTCTTTTGCTCGGTTTCCTCCACCTGCATGACCAGTGGCATATTTTGGAAACGCTCAGGAAGGTGAGGAAGTCTGAGATCGTCGAGCAACAATGTGTCGAGATTTGTCGTATTGATGTAGACGCCAGGCGATGGCTTCGCTTCTTTTTTCAGGGCGCTCACTGCGGCTGTGCCAGCGAAGACCTTTACGACGAAGCGAACGTCGCCGTGTTGGAGCACGCCGATTCCGTGTTGACTGTCCGCTCCAACTCCAACGGCTCCGACTTCCATCTTCTTGAGAGCGGTCCATCCCTTGAGATAGGCTCGGACGAACCTGCCGGTCGCGCTGAGAATGTTCGGCGCCGGCCCTTTCTTCGCCGCACGGTAGACGACGACACCGTACGCCGCGTTGGATTCAGGATTCTCAGATGAAGCCGCGGCAACGAGTTTATCCATTGCATGGCGGACGTCGAGCGCATGGATCCCCGAAGGTTCAAGGAGAGCTGCATGGGACGTGACATATTCGGACATGGTGGCACCTTCCGTGATTATCATGATACTCATGATCTTAATGATTTTCAAGAGATGCCTTAGGTCACTTACATAAGGGATTTGGGCTGACTCCACACGATCAGCCCGGTGGCCCGCTTAGGGTAAATTTGGCAGCATTTTGGCAGCAAATAACGCCGATTAGGCCGTTTTTTGCCGGTTCTGCCGGTTTGTAAGTACTGTGCCGTCTATAACTTGCGTTTGAACCCACTCCATGGCATGGAAGAGGTCGTCGGTTCGATCCCGACCAGGTCCACCAATCTAATCAATAATTTAGCTAGGGCGAACGGTCACAGACGGTTGATTTGTGTCATGGTTTGTGTCATAACCCTCAATTCCTGTGCTCTTGGCAAGGGTTTCAA
>JAJZKY010000591.1 GCA_021803885.1 Planctomycetota bacterium | reverse complement strand
GGGAACACCTTGGCGGTGGGCACATACGATCCAACGACAGCCGGGTATACACCGGATTCGCACATCGCCCGCCTTTGGGATGCAGCCATTAAGTACGCCGTGGGTCGAATCATACGGTGTCGCCACCGTTGCAAAGCGATTGCACAGCGGATCTGCGATGGGGACGTTGATGTTCCCCTGATTGTCATAAAGGCTGGCGAGATAGGCTGCGAGCGTCTGTTGCGGCCCGCTGCTGCCACCGCCGCCACCACCCGGTCCTCCAGGCCCGCCGCCCGGGCCACCTTGGAGCCCGACATCGTACGCCGCGTCAATGCCAGATGACGTCTGCTCAAAAGTTTCGCCGTCCGGTGCCGTCCAATAACCATTATTCCCGTTGAGATTGCTGTACACGCCAGCTCCCCAGGTCGGGCTTCCCTGGGGGATCATCAAGATGCACTCGCGGCCGAAGAAATATTGCCCGGCGGTTTCCCCCGATGGAACGGGTGCCGGACTGCCGCTTGCCATCGTGGAAGGATTCCAACTGTTTTCGGGCCAATACGGCAGTTCGTAATTTCCCGTGTTGGCGGCGGCAGGCCCGTAAGAGGCCGTTAACTGACCGTACCATATTTGTGCTTTGTTTGCTGTGAGATAGTCACTCATGCTGAGAGTCGCGCTCGATCCGGAGCCGGAATAACTTCCGGTGCGCCCCTGAAAGTGGCCGTCTGCCACAAAAGTTAATTGGTCAATTCTCCATACGGGATATTGTCCCGCTGTCCATCCGGAAGAGGATCCGACCGAGCCCCCGGGTCCACCCCCGGGACCTCCCGTGTTCGCCATAGGGGGGATAAACAATTCCTGCCACATCATGGGCAGTGTTGAGGGATTCTCTCCGCTGCTTGACCCCGTTGATCCGCCGCCTCCACCGCCCGGCCCACCCGGCCCACCCGGTCCGCCTGGCCCACCGGGCCCGCTACTTGTCGATGACGATGATGCCGCCGCAACAGGTGTCATGCACGTATGGATGCACAGATAAAAATTATTGTTGTAGGTCACCTCATCGCCCGGCGTGTACTGCACCCCCGGCAGCCATTCCGGAGCATAATATCGCTGTCGAATCACCAGAAATTCGTTAGTGTCAAAATGGCGGAAGTCATGTGCGATTTGTGCCTCAACCACCCGAACCGAGGCCATGGTACTCAGTGTGGCCTGCCCCAAACGAACAGTGGAGCCCGCAAGATGAAAAACTTCGCCAATGGCCGCCATCATGATCACCATGATGACCAGCGCGACCAATGTCTCCACCAGCGTGAAGGCGCGACGTGCTCTGCGACGACTGCTGCCCGTTTGACCGGCGTTGACGTAACCATCCGCCCCACGCGGCATTGGGTGGAACGACACCGGTCGGATTACAATACGAGGAATATTCATAGATTCACCGTAGTTTGAAATACATAAATCAGCGGCGACTCCGATCGACCTGTAGGCGGCGGCGCATAGATGACGTAATCGTCCGGTGGCGTCGTTCCAGGAGGCAAGTCGCTCATCGTCAGCACGTGGGTCGTCGGGTCAACAATGAGATGGAACGTGGATCCGGTATTCATATCCACGCCGAGAGCGCCGATCGGCATCGCGCCGGTGATGTTGGACGAACTTGTCGCAACCGTCCGAAGTGGGCCGTAGAACAATTGGGGATATCCGGCCACGCCGTCTGTCGTAAGAGGTGCGCCGCCCCCGCTCGTTGCGGATGTGGGGTATCGGGCACTCGGATCAGGATTGCTGAATACAAAAATCGAGATGCGATAGGTGGTGCCGTCCGTGCCCGGGCTCCCGCTGGGATTGACGACCGGCGCCAGATACGCACTCCAATAATACGACGCATTCCCCGGTTGGGTCGCCGATCCCTGCACGATGAACGGATGAGGGGTTCCAAATGCATAGGGATAAGGCCCGATGACCTGCGGCGGCGTAGCACCGGCATATTGAGATTCAATCGAACCCAGTGCATTGGTCGCAACAATCTGCGCGACGGTCCTTTCCGTATCCTGATTGGTCCATTTGATTGCAACGGGGAAAACACCGGCTACCATCAACATCCCGGTGCCCAGAATAAAGATGGATACCAGCATTTCCACCAAACTGAATCCGTGGTGCCGCCGCGCAGGATCGAGCCGGCGATAGATACTTCGCGAAGCACCGGGAAAATGCATGTTCGACAATGTTGACAGCATATGAAGGCTCACTTTTCTTAATCTCATTTAAGAATCTCCCCCGTGTAGGTACTGACCATCAGAATGTCGCTGTTCGAAGCCATGTAGGCCGCTTCAGCGGCAGTATTGGCGGTGTCGCTACTCGGCCATCCACCCGGCTCAAAGATCGTCAGTGCCGGTGCACTGGGGCCGTAGGCATGGGTCGCATCCCAAAAACTCCCGTAGCCGGCGAGAATCTCCGGTGGGGCGGTAAGCATGGAATTGAGGATTTCAACGTGACCGGAAGCATCGAACACAATCGCCCTCAGAGGATTGTTGACCGAGCTGCTGGAATTCGGCGGCATGGCGAAGCCATCGTCAGCAGTTCCGCCGACAACGGTTGCAACGAACGCCCCCTTGGGCAGATAACTCACCGGGATTGACGCATCGGCGTTGAACGCAATGGTTGAACTGACACCGCCCGGCTGGCCCGGCGATTCCGTTTCAATTGCCAGGGCGGTTTGAGAATCGTTGCCGGGCTCCTCGAAGAATATGACCGCGACATCAACGTGATCCTCGATGGCCAGGGCTCGGGCTCTGGCAAGAGTGGCGGATACCTGATTTTGAGCCTGAACCAGATTGTTATTGGTGAGCAACGTCGCCAGTGCCGGAATGGAAATCAGCGACGCAATAATGATGATGGCAATCACCACCAGCAGTTCGGTGAGCGTAAAACCCCGCTCGTCTTTGATGGCTCGCCGGCCATACCTGAATCTTTGTCTGTTCATTACACATCACTCCGCCGCTGCCTCGATCATCCCGATCCGGCTTGCCGGTTTTTCCTCTTCGCAACCGCCTTTCACCTGCGGCCGATAGTCCGCTCAGTGATATCGGTCGCGACCGACAAGAATCATTAAAACTATAATTACTCGGCGGTGACATTATCGGCGGGCAGATTGGAGCGCCTTTCGAAGGGAAGTATTATCGGTAATCTGATCCCGCCCATAACCTTGTCGTCGTCGGCGATGGGGCAGGACGTCGGCAGGGTTTGTCCCATGCCTTGAGGCGCCGCCATGCCGGGAAATCAGGGTTGACGGAGGTTCGGGGCGGTAAGGGCGCCAAGCGGGGGGAAAGAGTGTGCGCACAGGTTTTTCGGCGCCCTCGATCATGGATCGAGCACATCCTCCAGCCTGGATGCGGTTATGACGTATCGGTTGCCCGCGTAGACGTGTGGAAATCGGATAGGCCGGCCCCATCTCCGGCTTTGTCGTCATCCTATAAGAGTCCCATTTCAATGATGTCTCAATGCCATTTTGTCCGATACACCTGATAGTCGGTAGCGGCGACGCATTTGACAGCCGGGCGTTCTGCGGATAAATATCGCAGTCGTTTGGCAGGCGGGTTTTCCTATACGGGAGGCGTTAATGAAACGCATCATGGCGATTGCTTTTACCATCACGACCGTCGCAGCTCTTTCCTCCATGGGAGGATGCGCTACGCTGACCGACACACCGGGTGCAAATGCAAACCGCGTTGGCTTGACAATGGACACCAACTTGCGGCAAGTTCCATCGGGTGCGGAAGATGTGCTGCTGCTCAATTCGCCCAGTACGCTTACCAACGCGCCGGTTCCGATGCACTGAACCATTTTCCCAACAGGCCTTTGCGACCGGTGGTTGATTCAGGCTCGGTGGACGGGTAATGCGCGGCAGATCTAATGTAACTTATTGCCGCGTACGCCGGGTCATTTGACATTGACGCGTTGTTTTTGGCGTGTTGAGCGGGTTTAAATGGGTTGCGGTTTTA
>JAJZKY010000590.1 GCA_021803885.1 Planctomycetota bacterium | reverse complement strand
AAGATTGTCGATGGGGCCGGATGCTTCGTGCTCGCCGGGAATCCATTTCGCGTAGACCAGGGTGAGGTCGCCGGGCTGCACTGGAATGACGAGGTCAGCGTGTAGCATCTTGCGGGGCGCATCGGTGGCATCGACTGTAACCGTGATGGGCGTCGCGGAGGTGGGTTGGGCGGAACTCGACTGAGCGGAACACATGAGCGGGAACGCGACTGCCAAGGCAAACCCGGTCACTGCAAGAGAAGTTGGTGGGCGCATAGATCTCCTGAAGTTCTGCAGAATGAAGATGAAACATCAGTGTAAAGCTGCACATCGGAACAATCTTCTAATCGCGTCTAAATTATTCATTTATTTGGTGGGCGCTGTAGGATTCGAACCTGCGACTTCCACCGTATGAATTTACCTGCATTTTGTTTTTCAACGACTTACGACACCGCGGGGGCTGCCAAAGTATGCGGAAGGCGTGCAAAGACAGCAGGATTTGTGGGTTGGGCTGTGGGTTGGAAAAACCTACGGCCATCCAAAGATATTGCAATTATGGAGTAGATTGCCGGCGGCAACCGCGTGCAGGGCTCTTTCTGCGGCGGAATTATGTGTGCCGTGACAAGGTGCATTTTCCTCCCCGGTGCAAATCCGGGCTGGCAAACTCTCGCTCCAGCCGGAAACACTCGGGCCGGATCAAGAGGCGACGAATGACCTGAAGCACTTCGAGAAAAGAGCCCTTCAGTGGGGATCAGCGACTGGAACGCGCTCAACTATTGGAAAGTTAGGTTTGTAACATGTCAAATCACCGTGAAAAACGTTGACAAAGCCACCCTATTGGATGATGCTTGCCTGCGTTAGTCCCCCGCCTAGAAAACATTGCGCGATTCACAATTTTCTTTGGAGACAGTCATGGAAGTGACATTTTCAGCGTCGATGTTAAATTCTCGTAAAGTGATGCTCGGTATGATTCTGCTGATAGTTTTTAGCTCCACTGTTCTTGCACAGACATCCACGGGCGGGATTTCCATCACCGTGTCCGACCCGATGAATGCTGTGGTGGCCGGCGCAACCGTTTTCATCAAGGGATCTGCTACAGGTAATGTCGTCCGCACGTTGCAGACCGATGGGGCAGGCCTGGCGACCGCTCCTCTTTTGTTACCGGGTAACTACGACATAACGGTCTCGGCAGCCGGATTCAAGCAACTCACGCGGGCCCAAATTCCAGTGAATGTCGGGCAGATAACAGATCTACGCATTCACCTGATGACCGGGAGCAGTCAGCAATCCGTGACTGTGACAGGTGCCGCGCCTCTGATTCAAGACACGACCTCAACTGTGTCACAGGTAATTACGTCCCAACAAATGCTCCAGGTGCCATTGAACGGGAGGAGTTATCTAACGGTAGCAAACCTGGCGCCGGGGGCGGTTCCTACCGTCGGGGGTAAGGATAACTCTTTCAACGCGTACGGCCAGACAGGTCTACAGAATGCGTTTTTGCTGGATGGAGCGCGGAATGTCAACTATATCCGGGGTACAGATAACGCTCAGCGCGATATGATTCGTCCGCCTCTGGACGCGCTCTCAGAGTTTACGGTCGAAACAAGCAACTACTCGGCAGTATACGGCGCTTCAGCGGGCGCGGTGGTAAACGCGATCACCAAAAGCGGCACCAATAACATTCACGGATCCGCATACGAGTTCGTGCAAAATGATCAGGCGAACGCCGCAAACTTCTTCGCACTGCACGGCGTGAAACCGCTGCTGGTGCAAAATCAATGGGGCGGATCGCTTGGAGGACCGATTAAAAAAGACCGCGCGTGGATCTTCGTCGCCGACGAACAGCTAGATAACCACACTGACTTCATCAGCCAATCCACTGTGCCATCCTTAGCAAATCGAGCTGGGAATTTCGGGGCAACGCCGATCTACAATCCATTTACAACGACACGTCAAGGAACAGGATATGTGCGCTCTCTTTTCCCGAACAATACGATCCCCGCTTCCGATTTCAGTCCGATCACATCTCAACTGCTCGATGGCTATCCAGCGCCGAACGTGCCCGGATCCCAGACCTTATATTCGGATAGTTCGCCAACAATTTCCAGCAGCGAAAATGGCGTAGTACGGGGCGATGTTCAAATCACGCGCAATGATTCGATGTTCGCGCGCTATTCAGTAGAATGGCAGTCGACGCTGGCAGACGCAGCGCTTCCGTTGCCGACCGAGACTCCGGTCGAGCGCACTATCAAAGATTATGGTGTTGGGTACGGATATACCCACGTTTTCAGCGCAACTTCGATCAACGAGGCGCGCTTCGCTTGGACCAGCATCTATCTGCACTCCGATGCAACGCAAGCGCGCAACCCCATTATTCCCGGATCTCTTAGTACTGGAATTGATAGCAGCATCCCGCAATTTAACATCTCAGGATATGCGCAGATTGGCGCTCAAGCCAGCTGCTGCACCAATTCCCCGCTTACAAAAACTGCGGGAGTATGGGATTTTTCCGACAATTTCTCGAAGATGTTGGGCAAGCATTCTCTGCAAATGGGCGGCGAGATGATGCTGTTGCGGGACCACACCGACGCGGCGCTGGCCGGGCGCGGAAGCTTCGGATTCACGGGAGTATTTACGCAGAATCCTCAGAATCGTTCGCACACAGGCAGTTCAGTGGCGGACTTCCTCCTAGGTACAGCAAACACGGCGGATGTCGGAACGATAGCGGTCGCAAATGATCGAGGATGGTATGCCGGCGGCTATTTTCAGGATGATTGGACGGTGAGCAGATCGCTGACCTTGAATCTGGGTATGCGATACGATTATGTTTCGCCATATACCGAGCTTAACAACCGGATGGCTAACTTGATCCTCGATCCCGGCGATCCGCTTTACGGTGACTTTATCCTCGCGGGCGATCCGAGAAGACCGCGCTCGCTCGTCACAACAAGCACGTTGGATTTTGGTCCGCGCGTGGGATTTGCATATCTTGTTCCAAGGATAAAAGATTTTGTGGTCCGCGGCGCGTTCGGGATCTTCTACGCGCAGGACGAGGGTACCGGAGTGAACCAGCGCATGGACGACAACCCACCATTTTTCGGCTATGGCGCTCAATCCATTATAAGCGATGAAGTGAATCCATCCACCGGCTTTGAAGTGCTTCCAAGCGCCTCCTTTACGCCGTTACCGCCTATCAACCCAAGCGAATTCAAGCTCAACCCGTCATCTACTGCGACTTTGCAAAGCTGGGCCGACCACATGACGACGTCCTATGTCCAGGAATGGAATCTGGCTCTTGAAAAGCAGTTGCCCTGGAGGATGGCCTGGACCACAACCTATGTGGGGAGCACGGGCGTCCACATACATAGTCAACAGACGCAAGCGAACCAACCTCTTGTACCTGGACCGGGGTCTCCGACTGCGAGACGCCCGCTGGCGGCTTATACGGTGGCAAGAGTCATGCGGACGTCGCCGTGGGCAACGAGCCACTATGAAGGCCTGTCGATGGAATTGCAGCAAAATTTGCAATCGGGTGTCTCGTTTCTGGCGGCATTTACGTATGGGCGCGAAATCGATTATGGGGGCGTGGATTGTTTAGGCGCTACCGGATGCGGAGGCGGCGGAGATAACCCGCAAAACAACTATGACTTAGCTGCGCAACGAGGACCAGGAGACAACGACGTGCAAGCACGATTCAGTTTGGGCGGGGAGTGGGCATTACCCTTGGGACAGGGCAGGGCGTACTTGGGGACGGGCTGGGAATCCGCGGTAGTCGGAGGATGGGCGCTAGCGGCAATCTATCAGGACTCAACAGGCGTACCCTTCACATCTGTTCTTTCTTTCGATAACGTCAATGATGGAACGACCTCAAGGCCAAACCGAGTTTGCAATGGCAATCTCTCGCATTCGCAAGCGAAGCCGAGCCATTGGTTTGATACATCCTGCTTTGTTGTACCGCCTCAATATCAGTTTGGAAATTCTGGACGCAATGTGC
>JAJZKY010000589.1 GCA_021803885.1 Planctomycetota bacterium | reverse complement strand
TCCCAGAACGAAAGTTCCGTGAGTGTTGACCCATAGCCAGAACACAAAAGGAAGCAGCCATAAGGCCTTTGAATGGCCCTGGCGGAAATATTCCAGGCAGATCAGGGTGACAATCAGGAGGGCATAGCCCAGCATTTGTGGCCGGCTGGTAAACTGCAGTGCGGCGAGAGGCAACAGCAGCGCGCAGGCGACAAACGCCGCCTTGGAGTTCCGGCTTCGGAACGAAGCGTAATAATAAAGGAGCCCCATGATGATCCCGCCGACCAGCGTTACGAAGACCATCAGACCCTGCAATCCGCCGTGTTTCCAGAACAGGTCCAGAACAATGTCGCCGAGCCATTCGTAATCGATCCAGGGCGAGCCGAAAGCCGTAAAGGAATAGATGTCGTGGGTTGGCCAGACGTGAGTCTTCAATATGCGCGCGGCCACCGCCAGGTGCCACCAGGTATCACCTTCCAGCCAGAAGATCGAAGAGTTCGAGGCATTTGCCTGGCCCAAATTTCCCAGGCTCCCCACATAGGCTCCGGCTGCGAGCAGCATTGCAAGGAAAACCGGGAAAGAAAAAAACTTGCGGACGACACTCGGAATCGATCGCTTCTGAGAAGTCGGAATCGTGCCGGCAGCGTCGTCGTTCTTTGGCTCTACGGAGACCGAGGGTCCGTTGGAATCTGTCATCTTGTCACTGCCGGGCCGGTAAAACGCCTCTCGCGAGTCGCTCCTGGCGCGGCTTACGCTTCCTCAAGCTGGGTCAGGACGCATGCCTGATAATCGGGTGATTTGCGCCAGAACCGCCATTGACGCTCCTTGACTTGCCAAGTTCCTTTGTGCCCTGCCGCGCGGCGCTTGAGCCAGGAGGAGAGGGCGATGGCTTCTGACGGCGAACAAGGATAGCCGCGAGCTTGTCCTTGTAGACTTCTTTCCAGCCGGGCAATGCGGCCAGCATCGTCGCCAGCGGAGCGTCTTGATGGACCAGGCACGACTGGATGTCGTATTTCCGCAATAAGAACAATACATTCGGGCTGACGTCTTTAATATGCAGATAGTCGGACAGGACTCCTGCAGACTCATAAAAATCAGCCCGTCCGTCAACGAAGACCTTGCGATGGTACTCGGGTGTGTAGATCAAGTAGCCGCCCCATCCGTACTGATTGAACGTTGGCCCGGGTATCGCGTGGTGGTCAATGTACTCCACCGCCTTCTGCGGATACTCCTTGGCAATCGTTTTGTCCAGCTTCGCCCGGGAAGGCACGGCCAGGATCAGTCCTGTGGCGATCAAAACCATCAGCACGGCATTTATCGCGAAGTGGTCGATCGAAGGTTCGTAAGCGGGCGCCCGCTTCGCAATCATTTTTGCGAGCATTGGAATCATGATCAGCAGCAGGAAGGGGATAAACCGTCGGTGCACGAAGCTGGCGTACGTCGCAAACAGCAGCAGAGCGATGGATTCCACGCGGAAATGTTCCCGCAAGGGGATCTGAGCCAGCCAGAAAGCCAGGAAAAGCGCCAGCAGCAGCTTCGTCTGCCAGAAGCCGAAAGTAATTGATTGCCACTCGTTGATGTGCTGAATGTTAACCGGTTCCATCAGCGCCATCTGCAAGGGGTAAGCTGCCTGGCGGCTTCCGTAGGGGCTCACCAGCAGGGCCAGCGTGCTGAGCAGGAAGACTATCTCCATGTGGCGGCGCTGCCAGTCGGTCCAGCGCTTGCCGATGATTCCTCCCACTTCGAACTCGAACAGGCCGCTTGCCCAGTAGATTCCAAAGACGGTCAGGCCGAAGACGAAGGATCCGTGAGTGTTGAGCCAGACCAGAAATAAGGGCGGAAGAAGCCACAGGGTCTTTTGCTTCCCCTGCCGGAACCGCTCAAGACAGATCAGCGTGATGATCAGGAAGACAAAGCCTATCATCTGGGGGCGCAAGGTGAAGAAGACTTTTAGAATCGGAAGTGCAAGCGCACAGGGAATCAGTGCGGCCTTCGAGTTCCCACTGACCAGGGTGGCGTATCCGTAAAACAACGCCACGAAGATTGCGGCCAGCGCCATGAGGAGGATCGTCATTCCCCGCAGCCCGCCCAGTTTCGCCGCCACCGCTATGACGACCTCGCCCAGCCATTCATAGGCCATCCATGGAGCCCCCGGAGCGCTGAATGAATGTGAATCGGAAAAGGGAACCGTATGGGTCGCGAGAATATGCTTGCCGATGGCCACGCTCCACCACAGGTCAGGGTCGGGCAGATTGAGCCGCGAGGCAAAAACCGCCGCGCCCACCAGCAAAGCCCCCATCAGGACGGGGAAGCAGAAGATCTTTCGGAAAAGGGATCTCCCCCGGTAATCCCGGCTGGGAGTTATGCTGCCCGCAGAGTCTGAGGCTGCTACATCAATCGTTTTCGAGTTTTCAATTGGCATGGAACCCTATAAGAACCGGACACTCCGCAGAAGTTCATGCTGCGATTGAGTCCGGTAATCCATTAGTTTTTTATGGTGTCCCCCGTTACTCAGGTCTTGCGTTTGCAACTTCACTTCCCTTGGCGCCCGCTCTGCCTTTTGTACTGTGCACGAAAATTACGCTGATGCCGTCAGAGTAAACCCGATGCCAGTCCGGCAACTGACCCAGCAAGGTTGCGAGCGGCGAACCGGGCCGGATCAGACAAGACCTCACGTGATACTTCCGGAGCAGGAAAGGTGTATTTGGAGCCAGACTGACAATCCGCAGGTAGTCTGAAAGGACCCCTGCGGCTTCATAAAGGTCGGCCCGTCCGTCGATGAAGACTTTCTGCTGCGGTTCCAGTTTTTCGATCAGGTAGCCGCCCCAGAATTCCTTGTCGAACACCGGGCCCACCGACGGATGCTGCTTGATATATTCCACGGCCCTGGTGGGGAATCCGTGGCTCACCACTTTTTCCAGGCTCGAGCGGGAAGGGAAGATCTTCACGCATCCAAAAGCGATCAGGGCCATCAAAGCGGCATTCAGCACGTACTTATCCTTATTCGCGTCGTAGGCCGGCATATACCGCGAAATCAGAGTCGCCAGAAATGGTGCGAAGAGCATCGCGAATACAATCACGAACCTCATGTGGACGCAGGCAGCATAAATGCCAAAGAGCAGGAGCCCCAGTTCCTCCAGCCGGTATTCGAGCCGGAGCAGGAGAGGCATCAGCAGGAAAAGGAGAATGATGATCAGCAACACCTTTCCATAAATACCGCCGAAGCCGGGTGGTCTCCATTCCTGGAACGACGCAATATTGACCGGCTGCAAAAAAGCCATTTCCAGCGGATTTGCAGCAAGTTGCGTGCCATACGGCGTAATCATCATGGCGATCAGCGAAAGCAGCATGATGACGCCAAGATGGAGCCGTTGTTTGCCGGTCCATGGCTCTGACCGGATCTGCCCGATCTTGAAATCCGCCAGGCCGCTCACCCAGTAGAGGCCCAGCGCCGCAAAGCCAAAAGCGAACGTTCCGTGGACGTTAACCCAGACCAGAAACAACAGTGGGAGAAACCACAGTTTTTTTTGTCTCCCCTGGCGAAACCGCTCCAGACTGATCAAGGTGATGAGCAGAAAGACGTAGCCCAGCATTTGAGGCCGAACCGTGAAGGAGACCATGGCCAGCGGCAGCAACAGCGCGGAGGCGACAAAAGCCGCCTTGGCGTTGCGGCTTCTGACGTAGGCATAATCGTACATCAGAAGAACAATGCCGGCGCCGAGGCTCACCAGCAGGATCGTCAGGCCCGTCAGGCCGGCAAGCCGGTCGGCGGCCGCGATCATGACATCGCCGAGCCATTCGTAATCAATCCACTTATTGCCCGGGGCCGTGAAGGAGTACTGGTCTGATGTGGGCCATGTGTGCGTCGCCAGGATATGCTTACCGACGGCCAGATGCCACCAGGTATCTCCTTCAAAGATAGCGTATCCGGCCTCTGAAGCTGGCGCCCCGGCTACGCTCTGGATGTTCAGATAGACTGTTCCTGCCACGCCGCCCA
>JAJZKY010000588.1 GCA_021803885.1 Planctomycetota bacterium | reverse complement strand
ATCTATATTTAGTCAATATAAAGATGTATCGATAAATGCAAACTGGAATACCGGCCAGCAGCAGACGGCTGTAACTGGGAGCGTTCAACCTGTCGTGAACGTACTGCCCAATACCACGGAGACTTGGGCATTTGCCTCTGGGGCTTGCGGCTCGGAAACCTGGGCTGGAATCACGATTGCTCAAGAAGTGACGAACGTCCAGGAGTTTATCAATGCTGGCAAGAAGTACATCATTAGCACTGGCGGACAAAGTGGTACCTTCACTTGCGATGCAGGCGGGGCTGCCTTCGTCAATTTCATCCGAACCTATTACTCCAGCAACATGGTTGGAGTGGATTTCGATATTGAGGGTGGACAAACGCAGTCGGAGATCGACAATCTGGTCGCCGATGTGGAGTACGCTCAGGCTAATGGCTATGGCAACCTGATCTATAGCTTCACCGTTGCTACTTTGGGCGGTTCGGGCAATCCGGCGCTTGGAGTTTTGGGCGTCGATGTTGTCAACGCGATTAAAAGCTACGGCCTCGGCGGCAACTGGACCATCAATCTAATGACGATGGACTATGGCTCGACCAGCACATACAACTGCGTAGTAGTCAACGGCAGTTGCGAGATGGGCCAATCCGCAGTGCAGGCTGCCATCGATCTGAGCCAGCAGTTTGGCATCCCCTATAACCACATTGAGATCACGCCGATGATCGGCGGCAACGACACTCAGGGGAAACCTTTACCCTGAGCGATGTGGACACGGTTGTGAGCTTCGTCAAGCAAAACGGGTTGGCGGGAGTCCACTTCTGGTCGCTGGATCGGGACGTAGACTGTGCGCCAGGGCCGTCCAGTGCGACCTGCAATAGCTACGGTCAGGCGGGAGTGCTAGGCTTTTCCAATCGATTCATTGCCGACTTGGGCAGCAGTAGCAGCGGTAGTGGCGGCAGCGGCGGCGGCAGTGGCAGCGGCAGTGGCGGGACAACCGAGGGTCCATTTGGCGGCACGCCTGCAGTAATCGCGGGCACAGTGATGGCGGATAACTACGACACGGGTGGCCAAGGAGTCGGCTACAGCGTCTCTTCGGTCAATGGGACGAATAATGGTTATCGCTCCGACGGCGTGGATCTAGAGGTAGCATCGTCTCCTGCAACGGAAAATGATCTTGGCTGGACGGCTGCTGGACAGTGGTTCCGCTACACAGTGAATGTCACCTCGGCGGGGACGTACACGGTGAACTTCCTGGTGGCTGATGGGAGCGGGGCTGCTGTGGCCGATGCTTTCCACATCTCCGACTCGGCGGGAACCGACTTGACGGGATCCGTCGCCGTTCCGAATACAGGCGGCTGGGAAACGTGGACGACAGTGACAGCTACGGTAACCCTGCCTGCAGGCGTGCAGACGCTGACGTTGAATCAGGATTCCGCTGGCTGGAATATCGATTCGATGGCCTTTGCACTGAATAGCGGCGGCGGCAGCGGCAGCAATGCGGTGACGCCGGGAGCGCAGTACAACCTGCTGAACCCCGAGAGCGGAGCGAACCTGGATGTATCGGGTTGTGGTCCGGGCAATGGAACGAACGTGCAGATATGGAAGGCAGCCGATGGAACGTGCAACAACGGCGCCGGCCAGGTCTGGCAGGCAAATCTGAACAGTGATGGCACCTACACCTTCATCAATCCGGAAAGCAGCGGAGCGCTGGATGTGTCGGGTTGCGGCCCGGCGAACGGAACCAACATTGATCTGTGGAACCCGGCCAACGGAACCTGCAATAACGGCGCAGGCCAGAAGTGGTCGATCCAGAGCAACAGCAATGGCACGTACACGTTGATCAACCCGGAGAGCAGCGGAGCGCTGGATATAGCGAACTGCGGCACTGCGGATGGAACCAACGTGGATCTGTGGAACCCGGCCAACGGAACGTGTAATGGAGGCGCAGGCCAGCAATGGCAGTTCGTCACGGCTCACAGCGAAGGCCCGAGCTTGAACGGAGTGCATGTTGTTGGGGTGTCCTACAACACGGGGTATGTGATCGATGATTGGGCAGCCAGCACGGCTGCTGGCAATATCGTGGATCTGTACACAGCCAATGGCACCGCAGCGCAGAGTTGGAACTTCGCCAACACGGGCGTAGTTCCGGCAGGCGATTACAACATTGCCGTTCTTGGAGCCAACTGCTTGGAGGTAACAGGCAGCGGCACCACCAACGGCACCAAGGTGGACATCTCTCCGTGCAATGGCCAGCCGAACCAATCCTGGAATGCCGTACCACTGGGAACGGGATACACCTTGCAGCCAGCCAATGCTGTCGGCATGTGTTTGGACTCGCCGAATTCAACCACCACCGCTGGGACGCAGTTGCAGATCTGGCAATGCACCGGCGGCAGTAATCAAACTTGGATGATGCAGTAAGCAGTTCTAGCAGGGAACAGCTGCATCGGTTGTAGAAAAGTTGAAAATTGCACTTATTTTGAGGGAGCAGAATTTATTTTGCTCCCTTGTTTTTTATGGAAGATGGATGGGTTCTGTAGGACGGACTCAATACATCGGAGAGCTTTTTCGCTGGAAGCAGGAACCTACTGGGGAGGGGATAGACGCTTCCCCCTCCAGCCGCAAAAGAGTGCGGCTAGAATGGGGCACCGTTGGTTTTGTTCCCACTGGACTGGAAAATGCGCTGGAAGCGTTCGCGCTCCGGTGGGAGTTTGGATAGTTGTGTTCTGTGGTTGGCGTTACGCAGTGGTCTTGGCGCGCTGGCGCGACCAGAGCATGAGGGCTCCACCGGCGATCATGGACCCAAGACTGGCCACCTGCGCATTGCTCATGCCTAAGTACAGCTTGGGATTGATGCGAATAAACTCAACGAGAAAGCGGCCCAGCCCGCTCCACAAAAGATATTCGCCGGTCAGCCAGCCCAGCGGCTGTTGCGTGCGGCCCTTGCGCCACAGATACCAAGCCAGCACCATGGCAAAAAGAAATTCGTAGATTGGCGTGGGATGCACGGGCACCGTGGTTGGCACCAAGCCATGCGGAAAGCTCATCCCCCAGGGCATTTTGGTCGGAATGCCATAGTCGCCGTCTCCGGAGACGAGGCAGCCGATGCGGCCCACGCCATAGCCCATCGCCGCCGCAGGTGCAGCCAAATCCAACATGCCCATGCCGCCGACCTTGGCTGCGCGCCCCTGCCACAGCAGCACCAGCACGCCCAGCACCAAGCCGCCGAACCAGGCAAAACCTGCGCGGTCAAAGAGCATCTGCTCCGGCGCGGCCATCAACTCTCGCGGAGCCTCCAGCACGTGCCATAGCTTGGCACCCACCACGCCGGCCACGGTCACCAAGGCCGCCACGTTGATGGCGTCGGCTGCCACGCCGTTGCGTTCAAAATTCTTGTAGAGCACCCAGCAGGCGCTCACCGCAGCCAGCCACAGCAAGATGCCAAAGGTGCCAATCTCGTAATGCCCGATGTGAATAAAGGGATACATGCGTGTCTCTGCCCCAGTATATATGGCAGGCGTGCGCGCGATCTGCCGGAAGCAATCTGAGGACAGGGGTGGGGGTATCTGCAAGAAGGAATTGTCAGTTAAATCAGAAAGGGGAGCGTATGCGCCGGGGCGTACTTCGTGGGGAGCACATTGGAGAATCTATGACGAAAGTTTCAGCGGCTTCCCTGGTCCCAAAGTGGGCATTGACTCCTAGATTCCCCTGTCAAGAAATTCGCAATCTGCTGGAAAATTCGTGCTATAACCGACAAAGCAATCTTTAGTACAAAACTGAAGGCCTGCGTGCGCGTGGGCTGGCGGTATCGCTGTTCGTTGTGCATTTCTCTTGCGAGGGTATTCATCATGTCTTGGTTGTCGGGTCTTCTGTCTCTACGTGTCGCCAATCGGCGGAACCGCGTCGTCCCTAGCCTATGTGCATTGCTGCTGCTGGCGGGTGGCATGGCGGCGCGTCCAGCGCAGGCGCAGATCACGGCAACTTACCAAAATGCCAGTGTGTTGAGC
>JAJZKY010000587.1 GCA_021803885.1 Planctomycetota bacterium | reverse complement strand
GGGGGGGGGTTGTTGTAGAGGTTGCAAAAGGACGGCGGTTAACTGTGGAGACGGGCGAGTTAGAGCAGAGTTGCGAGCTAGCTTATGCGTCAACCGGGGATGCGTTTCAAGGCGGAACGACCGACGGCCCCGCCGCTGTGATAACGGCCGGGATGAACGAGCACGACTTGTACAACACGGCAACACGCGGGCGGAAGCCTCCGAAATATGTAGTGGTTAACAACGGCTCGCCATACGAAAAATTTGGACTGGAAGAAGCGAAAAAGCAGCTCGCTCAGATCATTTCGACGGACACGACTGTCCAAACACTGCAAGAAACAATTGATAATAATGTAAAACTTGCGGCGCAAGACCCAACAAAAGCGAAGCGTATGTTGGGGGAGATCCCCAGCATACGCTCAACTGCAGCGATGGCGTCGTAAGACAACTTACCGGCGGCGTATCCGCATAACTGTCGTATGCGATATCCCCCACTCATCGCCAATTTCTGCGTATGACTTGCCCATCGCTATCATTTTTGTGATCTGCGAGTTCCGCGATCTTATCATCTCTTCCCTCTTCTTCTCGATTTCGCTAACCCGTTCGCGCAGCTGGGCTATTTGGGCTTTTAGCACCAGTAGCTCTTGAGTGACTGCAAGCAGCTCCACAGGTGTTACGCCCTCGCTCATGACTCAACACGAATAGTTCCGTAGGACGTATTGTGATAACCCAGGTCAATCACCGCTGGTGCAAAGGCGGAGACACCGAGTCCTACAAAGCTCGCAGTCCAGTCCGCCCGGCCCTCGCTCGCCGACAGTTGAGACTTAACGACTTGGCCACCACGAATTTCTATAGACCCTGCCGCCACATTGCCTTGCCAAACAACGAGATGGCCGCTAGGCATGGCCGGCGTTACGGCACTTTGCCCTATCTGTACCGCCAGAATTTGGCCATTAAGAGCGAGATGCAAGACAGGGCGAGGTTGCAGAATTGTAAAGGTTTTTCTCGCAACAGTTCCGCCGCAGCTTGCAGTCACTGCAACCTCGCCCGCCGACCCCGCAATGACGGTAGGACTCACTGCGAAGCCATTTCCGAGAGTGTTTGCCGAGCTCGTGACCATTCGGCCCGACGGCATACGAATCGTAAAGCCGCAGCTCGCAGCGCTAGTAATAGCAAGAGGATTGAGCGATGCGCCTATATATCGGTTGCCGTCGAGATGCACTACAGCGGTCGCTGTAGGGGCGGGAGCGGGAGTGGGAGCGGTTGGTATTATGGGTGGAGGCGCCAGCGGTGGCGGAGTAGCGGACGAACCCGATGTGGAGACCGTGAGAAGGATCGGCGAGAGCGGGTTTGTTAAGGCGCCGAAGGTCGCATCTTCAATCCCGAGATCGCTGCTAAACCGCGGGTCGACTATCGTTTGCGGACTTGTAAGTGGCGAAGTTGGCGAGGTGGCAGTGATGCTTTGACCCGCTAAGCTTACAAAAGCTGCATTGCCAGTGCCGCCCGACCAGCTTACCGCCACGGACGTTGTAGGGGTCGCTGTCTGCGGCGATAGAGTGATAGAGGTCGGTGGGAGCTCCCACACAAATTTAGCGAGCGTTACTAGGCCACTCGGGCCATCATAAGTAATCTCGCCATAACTCCCGTTCGCGGCCGTGATAGGCTCTCGCGGGGAATAAGTAACCATCCCGTCTCCCACCGACGTAGCGTAGACGAAGGTAAGCGGGGTCGCGCATGCAGCTGTTTGGCACTCGAGATAGTTGAGACTCACCACAGTCTGTAGTTGCGGCCAGCTTGGGGCATTAAACATTACAGAGTTGTTCCCGTTCGCTGATAAGGCCGTGATTGGCGTCCCTACCAGGGCTGGGAAAACTGACGCCCCGACGACGCCGGACGTGAGATCTGGCAACGTGGTTGCAGACGCTACTCCCGTCGTCAGCCCGAGGGCTGCTAGCGACGAAACCGCAACCAGCCCCCCTGCAAGCACTAGCAAGATTCTACTTTTCATCTTTTTCTCTTTCTATGAAGGAGTAGCGGGGGGAACCCCGCTACGTCCGTGGCTGTGCATTGGTCGGGATTCCGCTTAGATATATGGACAAGGTGCAAAATGAGGGGTCACCGTGGCCGGACTCACGACGAGCATCAAGAGGGCGGATCCGGGGCTCGCAATACTAACATCACCGGCCCAGAACCCGAGGAATGACCCCCCGGTAGTCTCTTCAGTCACCCGTTCGCTCGTCGGCGAGACGTTGTAACAAACTTGCTGTAACCCAGCTGGGCGGATATTTACCTGTCCTGCGGCAACTAGCTCGCTCGCCGAAAAAGCCACCGTCCTCCTTCCCCCGATCTGGATCGGCTCCGCCGTGCCATTGTTCTGAACTTCACACGCTCCCCCGATACAAGCCACATCGGTCTGGAGATAGGTTGCGGCCGGCAGTGGGATTGTCGTCCACTTTACGGGCTTCGGAGAAACACAGACACGAACAACGCCTACAACACATCGCTCGAGATTTCCCGGGTTTCCAGAGACCGTTAGGGTGGCGGTGCCGTTGCCTTGGTGGGCGACGGTGTTGGTGACGCCCGCGCCGTTCTGGTTGCTCCCTGCATAACTTGGTAGTGACGTGGCAAGCATGCCAACGATCGAGAACCCGAAGAGAGTGGTGGCGGCGAGGATTCCTCCAACTACTCGTTTTGACTTGGTCGTGGTTAACACGTGCTAACCATCCTTTCTTTTCTTTTAGTACGGCTAAAAACCGCTATCGCCGGGTTTTGGGCGACAGGGCTGTATCTTTCTTCCTTATCTTTCTTCCTTAAGCCCATTACGTGGGCTTAGAGTTGCGCTTAACTTTTTGACTACCTCTATTCGGTCTTGCATATACCTCCTGATGTCGGGCTCTGGGTCTATCAACAAGCGTTCAACAACTTCGGGAAACTTGGCGGCGACTGAAGAGACTGCTAGAAAAAATCGTACGATTGGCTCGGGGTCTGTCGCTAGCAAAAGCGCCGCAGCGGGGGAGCTGGCGAGGGCGTTGTTTATGGCGAGAGTGCGGCGAACGGAGGGATCGTTGTGCTGGGCAAGTTCCGTCATCCACTCGGGCCTTAGCCCTAGTTGCGGGTGGCTGGCTAGTGCTTGGAACTTGCCGGCCGTTTTGAGTACTAGAAGCTCAAATTCTGCCATGTTTACCGTGTTAATATTCTCGGGCATATGCGAGTCCTCTCCGGCGGCGTTGATCTGCAAATATGGTCGGGTCGATTGCGGTTTTTAGACGCTCCAGGTCCTCGCACACGCACTTAAACCAGGGATTAAACATCTCTACGAGGGCATCCGAATAACCATCCAGACCCTCGGAATCATCGTTGTCGATAGCGGTTTTGACTTGATCGACAAGCCCCTGCAAAATAAGGGCTTTTTCGGCCGACATAACAAATGAAAGCTCTGGAATTGCCATCGCTGTTTCGACAGCTGCGAGAAATTGGCTAGTACTCACCAACGCTCCGAGCCACGTATCTTCATCTTCGATGGATGGCCTGAACTTGGCGGCCACCACAAGTTTTCTGCGCATATTATCCTCCAACGTTTATCACTCTATTGTAACCTAGGTTCTTCAGTGCGGCCACTCTCAGTGGTCGAAATCTTTAAAATTAATGCGATTTTTTTTAAAAGTTAAAGCAAAACCGGCGGATTAATCCGCCGGTCTCACTAAGTTCTAAATTGAGATGAAAAACTTGCTTCCCACATTAGCCGACAGCCACCAGACACCGGCGGTCAAACGGCAAAAGTCTTCAAAAAATTTCACCGCCCAAAACCCCGCTCCCGCTCTCGCCCTAGCTCTTCTCGCTCTTCTAGCGGGGTCGGCTCGCCGAGCCGCGCATAGCTCGCTCGCCGCCACCGCTCTCGCCCTAGCTCTTCTCGCTCTTCTAGCGGGGTCGGCTCGCCGAGCCGCGCATAGCTCGCTCGCCGCCACCGCTCTCGCCCTAGCTCTTCTCGCTCTTCTAGCGGGGTCG
>JAJZKY010000586.1 GCA_021803885.1 Planctomycetota bacterium | reverse complement strand
ACTGTGCGAAAGCGCTGGATGGCGGCTTGCTTTTCCGTCAAAGGAATAAGGTTCCTTGATTCCTTAAATAGCTCAGGACTTTTTGCATAGACCATAACATAGTCGTGAACATCTCCTATTGCTTCACGGTTTTCACGGGAATAGCGCTTTTGCCAAACATTGGTCGCAATGAAATTCTTCCGTCCAAATATCTCATCCATGATGACCTTGAGGTAATGGGCCTCATTGTCGTCAATCGTGACCCAGATGCTGCCGTCTTCGGTGAGCAGTTCGCGCAGCAACTCCAGCCGGGGATACATCATGCCTAGCCATTGCGTGTGCTCCAGATTGTCGTCGTAGTGTTCAAAGGCGCTGCGCGTGTTGTACGGCGGATCGATAAAGATGCACTTCACCCGGCCAGCATAAAAAGGTAGCAGCGCCTTCAGCGCCTCCAGATTGTCACCCTGGATGAGCATGTTTTCCGTATGCTCGTCTCCGTAGGAATGCTCCGGCACTCCTTCCAGCAGCCGGTATGGAACGCTGGCGGCGGTCTTCTCATCTTCAGGGCGCGTAAGCCAATCAAGCTTGGGCATGGTGAAAGAGTTATTGTAGGCAACAGTATCGCATTCGAGAAGCGCCGCCGCACTTGGCTACAATGGATGTGACATGGACGCCGCTTACCGAGATAAACTCATCGGACATGTGAATCGCAAAAAATGGTGGCATGTGCCGCCGTCCGACCCGGATGCGTACAGCAAACGGGGGAAATTTTTCGCGCCCAGCTACCGGGAGGCAGAATTCTGGGGGCGACCGTTGGACGAGCCGCAACGCGTGCGCATCGCCAATCCGCTGATCGGAGACGAGGAACACATCGAGACACGCCTTTTGGGGAAACGTGTTTCGCGCGAAGAAATTTCTTTAGACGCGCGGTGGAAACTGGATGCCAGGTTGAAGTCATCCGCCCTGAAACAGGGATACGATTCGATTGTGCTGATGACGCCCAAGGCATTCGCAGGATTTCTCAACAGTGGCAAACTGTCCCGAAGCTTGGAGTTGAACCTTCTACAGAATGCTGAATCGCAATCGCATTGAATCTGTATTGAAAATTTGTACAACGGAATGTCCTGCTTCTGGAGCTTTCTCCACCCTGTATAAACTTCCCATGTGTCACTAGAAATCGCTGCTACATAAAGTCCAGGATCAAGTTCACTTACGAGTACGGCGTTTGTACTAGAGCCTGTTATGAAGTTCATGCGAGTTGTTTGAACATATTGGCGATCATGAGACAGGCGAAGCTGACGTAATGGAAACCTTTGAGCGTAGTGTCGAGCCGTTCATAATCTCTGGCGAGTCTTCGGAAGCGCGCGGCCCAGGCGAAGCTTCTCTCCACCACCCATCGGCGCGGCAGCAGCACGAAGCCGCGTTTGGCCATCGGGTGCTTGACCACTTCAAGCCGGATACCGCGACTGTGGGCGGCCTCCGCCGCAGTCTGCCCGGTGTAGCCTTGATCGACATAAGCCATCTCCACCGTGCCACCGGTCACCCGTTGCATCTCTTCGGCGAGCGCCTCGACCTGGGCACGGTCTCCCTGATCGGCACCCGTCACGCGCAGCGCAAGCAGGTGGCCCAACGTGTCGACTGCGATGTGGACCTTGGAACCCTTGCGCCGTTTTGCGCCGTCGTAACCTGCGCGCGCGCCGCTCTCGGGCGTGGATTGCAGCGTGCGACTGTCGATACAGGCGGCCGTCGGCTGGCCCTTGCGTCCGGCAAACTCGCGCAGCAGAATGCGCGTGTCTTCGACCAGCCGCTGGAAGCATCCGGCCCGCATCCAGCGCTGCATCTGCTGATAAATCGCAGGCCACGGAGGATAATCGTGCGGCATGAACCGCCATTGGTTGCCCGTCCGCGCAATGTAGCGAACGCCGTTGAACACAGCCCGCAGATCGTGCTCCCGATGGGCGCTGTCCTCGCGGCTCAGCAACAAATACGGCAGCACAAACGCCCACTCTTCATCCGAAACATCGCTCGGATATCCGCCCTTGACCTTGCTCTCCATCCCTCCATCATGAATGGAATCGACGCCCAGCGTAAGCACCTATCTTGGTGCAAACTTCATAACAGGCTCTAAGCCGCTGGCGCGGCGGACGCTGCGGCATGGGTGGTCCCTCAGCCTTTTGGGCCGTGTAAGGTGTGGGTCACAAGGAGGCTTTTGTGACCCATCTTCGGCAGAAGATGCTGGATGAACTCCAGCGTCGCAACTACTCACAGAACACGATTTGCACTTACCTGCACGCGGTAGAAGAGTTTGCCGGGTACTTTCACCGCTCGCCAGACAGGTTGGGACCGGATCATATCCGGCAGTATCAGGCCTATCTGTTTCGAGAACGCAAGCTCCAGGCAGGGACGGTCGCATGCTGCACCGCGGCTTTGCGGTTTCTCTACGTCAAGACGCTGCGACGCCCGTATCTCCCCGAACACATTCCATTTCCCAAGCGTCCCAGGCAATTGCCCGTTGTACTCAGTCCAGAAGAAGTTCAGCGGGTGATCGATTCGGCAGAGAACCTGATGCGCCGCGCCATGGTGATGACACTGTATTCAACCGGCATCCGCTGCTCGGAGCTGTGCCATCTCAAGGTCTCCGATATCGACAGCGAACGCATGGTCATTCATGTCCACAAGGGCAAGGGAGGCCGCGATCGCGATGTTCTCTTGTGCCCCAAGGTGTTGGAGACTCTGCGTGAGTACTGGCGCTGGATGAAGCCCAAGACCTATCTGTTCCCCGGCACGGTGAACAACTGGCGGGCAGATGTGCCCATCACTCCGAAGGTCGTGTGGAAGGCCGTGAACGAGGCGGGCAAGCGCTCCGGCATCAACAAGCGTGTTGCGCCGCATTTGCTTCGACACAGCTTCGCAACTCATATGCTGGAAGCCGGCGCCGACCTTCGCACCATTCAGGTATTGCTTGGCCATGCCAAGATCGGCGATACGACACTCTATCTGCATCTGTCCCACCGCCATCTGCAGGCGGTCGCCAGTCCGCTAGAAGCAATCGAGATTTCTAGTCCCGTTGAGGTGAAGCGCTCCAGGAGGCTGATGAAGCGATGAGCCGGCCCACCCTCGAGGTGGCCGACATCGTCCGCGCGGCGGGCAACAGATTCTGGGAGAAGCACAAGTCACACTTTGCATGGGTGCATCGCAAGGTGCTCGATGCCATCGTCCGCTGCCGTACCGCGGCACTGGGCGGTCATCTTGATCAGTGCGTCCGCTGCGGCCATCAGGCCATCTCATTCAACTCATGCCGATCGCGGCACTGTCCGAAGTGCCAGGGCAACGCACGCGCAAAATGGCTGGCGGCGCGCTCGGCTGAACTATTGCCCGTGCCGTACTTCCACATCGTCTTCACGCTGCCGCATGAGCTCTCCGCTCTGATCCTTCAGAACAAGCGACTGCTCTACGACCTGCTTTTCCGCGCCAGCGGAAGGAGACGCGGTCGTTTTCGAAGGCCACAAGTCGATGGTTGGAGATAGCGACGCGATGGGTGTAACGAGCCAGGTAGTTGAGAACATGGTCGGCGCCGCCGAAGGGTGGCTTGGCGTATACGACCCAGTCCTGCCGGAACAGTTGGCGGAGAAAACCGGAGAAGCAGCCTGGCGCTGCCAGATTCAGTTGTGAGC
Organism: Planctomycetota bacterium; assembly: GCA_021803885.1. The sequence goes on along the minus strand of JAJZKY010000586.1, from coordinate 341 downwards.
CGTGAAACTGAAGCTTGTCCTGCTCGAAGAGTTGCTTCAGTCCAGCGACGAACTTGCCGCGGAACACGCGGCTGAGAGCCTTGACGGGCAGGAAGAATCGGCGCGAGGAATCAATCCATCTGGAGCCGTCGAGGGCGAGTCCGCCGGCGGGAACGATGTAGTGGACATGGGGATGATGCTCAAGGTTCTGTCCCCAGGTATGGAGCACGCCGAGAAACCCGATGTCGGCTCCCAGGTGCTTGGGATCGCGAGCCAGTTCGAGCAGCGAAGCGGCGCTGGCGCGGAAAAGCAGGTCGTAGAGCAGTCGCTTGTTCTGAAGGATCAGAGCGGAGAGCTCATGC